>NZ_JAIXHZ010000078.1:0-162836 GCF_043392705.1 Dysgonomonas sp. Shenzhen-Wh21 | reverse complement strand
TTCCAATTATCTTTGCCATAGCCGCCACCCAGATATTTAAATGAGCTGGCAGAGGCACCCCTTAACTTTTCTCCTCGAAAATAAACAGAGAAATCATCTTTCGAATAACCGCCTCCCAATGATGTTATCTTTCTTTGGCAAGAAATCTTCACTTTGGCAGACTCTTGTGAATGATGCTTTATCGCCCACAAGTCAGCAGAATGAGTATATAAAAGTGTCAATATAAATAATGCAATCACCTTTTTCATAGTATTTACATTTATAGTTTTATTCTTGTTAGAATATAAATCTTGGAGAAGGTTTAATTGTCTCAAACGAAAACTGCTTCGTTACAGGGGATTTGCAATCCCCTGCTTTACTTTCCCTCCGTCATCCTTTCGAACACATCACCAAATATACAAAGAATCGCCCTATTCATCATCTTTCCACAAAATTATCTATTACTATACAAACAACTAAAAAACGTATGGTAACAGTAGAATTAAACAACGTAAAACTAGAAATCCCCGAAAACTGGAGCGACATCAAACTATCGCGCTACGAAAAACTTTACATGCAAAAGCCCGAAACCAAGCTCGATCAGGTTCATTTCGTTGCCGATGTGTGCAACATCGATGCGAATGTACTGCTGGAATCCCCTGCGCAGGTGTTTAATGCCCTTGCCGAGATTGTAGACTTTGTGTTCGACAGCGAACTGCCCCCTGCTAACGCAGTAAAAGTGGGAGACACGGAATACTTCGTATCCTTTGCCGACAAACTCACCCTCGGCGAATGGGTCGATGCCGAAAACGTGATAGGTAGCGACAGCGAGTACAAACTCTCCGAACTGCTGGCCATCCTTTGCCGACCTGCTGGTGAAAAGTACAACCCCGATCTATTGGGCGAACGTACCGAAATGTTCAAAAACCTGACATGCGACAAGGCTCTGCCGCTGATCAGTTTTTTTTTATCCAAAAAGAGAGAATACGAAGCGATTTTGAACCACTATTCGACGGTAATGACTCAAGCCGCCCGGTTTCTAAAGGATACAAAGACTTTTGCAATAAATGGGGGTGGTATAAAACGATTGCCGATCTGGCAGAGGATAAGATACACCTATTTGATACGATCACTCGAAAAACAGTTGGCGAAGTGTTCGGATTTCTCCTCTACAAAATAGACAAGTCGCACGCCGAAGAAGACCAGTATAAGTTTGAGAGACAGATGAGAGGATAAAATATAAAAAACGAATGCCCGCATATCGGATGCGGGCATTGCTATATTTATTCGGATTATACTTGAATCAATATCCGGGGTTTTGTTTCATATTCGGAATCATATCCAGCTCCCTTTGAGGAATAGGAAACAGAAGTTTATAATCTTCGATATTCAATATTTCTTTTGCCTTATCCATACGTTTGAGTACAGAGAAATATAAACCTTCATTTCCCAAGTCTTTTTTCCATTCATTCTGCAAGGCTGACTGTACATTTGACGATCCATCGATCTGATCGCCACCATTTCTCTTTCTCACCTGATTGAGGTATTTGAGTGCCTGATTCGTATTCCCCAACCCTATATTTGCTTCAGCAGCCATCAGCAAAACTTCTGCATAACGGCACACTGCTAAATTATTACCTTTTTGTACCAGTTCACGATACGGCAAACTAGAATAGTCGTCAGTATTAGGCAATTCGAATATCATTTCTTTGCTGCCTCCTGCATATATAGCGTTTACATTGCTTTCTAACGAATACTTACCACTATTGACAATAATGTTAAGGCATTCCAAAGCCTTGCTATAATTCTTCTTATTCAGATAAGCTCTTGCCTGAATAGCTTTTGCAAAATACTTAGAGCATTCAAATCCTGAGCTGCTTTCGGGAAGATGTGCGTAAACACTTTCGAGCTCGCTGATAACAAATTCTAATATTTCATTTTTGGAAGTAGAAGATATAGCATCTTGCCAAACACCTGAATTGTATCCTGTTACAAGAGGTATATTTCCCCACATATCAGTCATACCCAAGTATAAATATGCTCTGTAAGCTTTTGCAAGATATTGGTATTTCTTAAACCAGTCGTGCTTACTCTCGGCAGAGGTAAGTACATTCGCTCTCGTTACCGACCTATATGCTGATGACCACAGGTCATAAATCATGGGCATATTAGCTGTCAGGTTGTGATCGTAAATCTGTTTCAAATCATAGTACCTATTCAGTTTTTCGGCGTTTACTGTATTTGCGTATAAGCCTTCAACTAAATATTGGTTTTGTAAAAACTTGTATTCATCTATAGCTAACGAAGCACAGAAGTTTTTCACATTTTCCTCCGAGTTAAAAATATCCTCAGGCTCAAATATGTTTGGTACATCTTCTTCATAGCTGTCACCTATCTGTCCGTCACCGTCGCCATCGATAAACAGTTCGAAGTTTCCGACCTCCACAGTCTTACCCAGCTCCTCATATCTTTTCTTTATATTTTCCTTGATTCGACTATAGCTTAAGCCCAAACTGGATGAAGCAATCGCTTTCTTTGTTTCTTCGCTTACTTGTCCGTCTGTAAGGTCATTTCTTAGTTTACTCATAAATTCGGTAAAGGCAGCATCGCTCCTCTCATTGAGCAATATAGACGAAATGGCTATCAAGATATTAGCCGAAGTATCGTTTCCTGTGATACTTGCCGTTTCAGGAATCAGCGTTTTGTCTGTTATCAAAAAAGCTTTCAACAGTTCTGCTTGGGCTTGCTGCTTTGCTGCCTGAAAACTCGTTCCACCCGAGACAAGATTTACAACACGTGGCATTTCCAGATGTGTGAGGATGTTTACATTCACATTCGCACTGTTTACATCCTCAATACTGGTTATAGCCTCCAACGACACAGGTGCATCAGATAGCTTGCCCGTATATTCGTTAAAATAAAACCCATTCACCGAGAGTTTTACATATTTTGAAACTAGAGCAGTAGACGGGTTGATAGAAAATGCACCTTCGTCATTTGTTTTGGTTTCAAAAACACGACCCGTTGCCTTGAGTTTTTCGTCCAGTTCGTAAACGCTCACAGAGGTCCCTGATACAAATGGCCCTTTTTCGACAAGACCTTTTATATTTCCTACTTTTACAGTTACAGGCTCTTTTTCTTCACTGCTGCAAGACATAAGAAGTAAAAGGGAAAAGAATAAGATAGATGTTAATAAGTATTTCTTCATGATAGCTATGTTTGTTTAGTAAAATCAGTGCTAATGCATTTGCATTTACAAATATAAAATAATAAATGAAAGTTTAGCTGTATTTTTCCATCTAAAGGTTAAATCATATCTTTTTATCTAATTTCCCCCGCCCCTTTTCATCATTTTCTAAGAAAATTATCTATTAATAAACACATCCTAAATTTTTAGAAATGATAGAAAGTATAATCGACATTTTCAGGCAGCAAGCCCGTGAGCATAAGCTTATCAAAGCCTTCTATTATGGGCGCAATTACGAGCTGGGCAGCGGCAAAGAGGCCTATCCCCTCTTTTGGCTCGAAGACCCTTTGCGGGGCAACAACCGAAACAATACATTCTCTAACTCGGTGAGCTTTTCAATCCTTTTTCTACCGCAAAGTGAAGAGTCGGTAAGCCATTTGCAAAACCTTGCCTTCTCTACCGGGCTGAATATCATAGAACGCATCAAGCGAGAGCGTGACACACTGGGCATCTCCATCACTCCCGATTGGGACTATATGACACTCAGCGATTACTACGACGACAATGCGGCGGGTTGCCGTTTCTCAGTCAACTTTACACAGGCAAACATGCAAAACCTGTGCCTCATCGATCAGCAGTTTGATGCAAGCAAGGAGTTCATTAAGGGTGAGGCATTGAAGTGTTTCGACTTGTCGCCTGCCGGCAATTGCGAGGTGTTTGTGAATAAGTTTCCCGATTTTGATCTGAAAACAAAGAAGTAATAAATCTAAAGCAATGACATCGGCACTAAAAAAAGCAATAGATCAGATAACGAACGAAATAGCCATTCTTGCAGGCGATATTTTCAAAGACGACAAAGTCAGCAACAACCCCAAGGTGAATAAAAACACACTGCGAGAGAAGGCGAAAGACGTGAATGTATCGTGGCGAAAGGCAAACGGAAATATCGTGATCGAAGCCTATTTCGACAACTATATCACCTTTCTCGAAAAAGGCAGAGCACCCCGCAAAGGCAAGTTTCCGCCATTGGACGAGCTGCGAGACTGGGCACTATCGCGAAACATCCCTACCGACAACAGCACCCTGTTTCTCATCGCACGGGCCATCTGGCGAGACGGACACGAAGGGCGTCCCATACTCGCTACGTTGGAAGAAAGGATAGACCGCAAGTTTGAAACCGAATGGTACGACCAACTTTTTGAAGCAACGATCGACGAACTGAATAGATATTTCAACTGACGCATTAACTATAAGCAATGATATATCATCTATCGTTCTTTCGGATTTAACTACGTTACACTCCGTTGATTGCTAATTGCAATCCGAAAGCTATTTCAATCAGGATTTTAAATCCTGAAAATAAAGCTTCGGGGTTACAAACCCCGAAGGACGGAACGGAGACTTAGAACGGACAAATACACATCAATATTTTCATACAACTAAAACAACATCACAATATGGGATACTTTATTAACGGCTCTGACATAGCCAAAGCAACAATAAAACCCGCAAAGGTTTCTCTGGCGGGTAACCCCAATTATATACAGTTCGAAGCCAATATTGCCGCAAAAGGCAAGCCGGTAGAGGTACAACTCAAGCTCACAGGGTGTGGCTATGTCTTTATCAGACCCGATGTGCACGGCATAAAGATATACGAGAACATATCCTCATTTAGCATCATAGAAGCCGAATCGGGCAAAGAGCATAAGTTTGAGGGCACATCCGATCTTGACAAACTAAACGAGCCCGGGGCTTTCTATCTGGGCAAATTCCATGACTATGCAGGTCCTGCCTGGCAATACGAATACCACAACACGGCACTGGCTCTGAAGGAGGGTTTGGAGAAAAATGAGTTTTTCAAGAATTTCAAAATCTCCATATCGCCCGATGACAATAAAACAATAAACATCGTATCCAACGGTAGTGGAAAAGAGTATATCTTCTCGTTTGTTTTTCGAAAAAACAGCAATGGCAGAAACAGAACTTTTTTCGGTATCACAGGCAATCCCGCAGAGACCTATCCCGCAGGCACAGACACACTGGCTATCGGTTACGACAATGTGGGGATACACCTCGACATGTACAAAGACACAGGTATATTTCTTGGCGAGGACGACACCCCCTCGGACAGCAATATGGGCACAAAGGCAATAACCCTTACCAAAGCATATTCATATACCCCGCTGTGGTTCAATACGAATATACTGGAAAACAATACGATACCCACAACTTTCTTGAAGGCAGAGGACTGGGTTGACACGGGAACGATCAAAGATTTTCGGTTTACAGCCAAACGTGTAATTACCGACAAAACCGTTTCTCACACCACGCCGCTTTACCATTCGCCTGTGCTCTACTCCATCGCCGGATACAACCGCACGTTGGAGAAAAACGACCTTTCGGATTATGTGTTCGACACAAAAGAAAGGTTTAAAAGCCCCGAAACCATCAATAGGGTAAAGCCGCTGACCAATCAGCCTCAACTCTTTCATATAAAAGGGCAAACACAGTATTTCAATTTCATACTGTCCGATGCCGAGCATAGCAAAAGCATTGCTGATGAGTATCGGTTTGGCATCTGTTATGAGCTGCTGTCGCAATCGGGGCTAATGATAGCGAAAGAGACTAAGCACCTGAAAGCCCGCAAGGATTTTTTTATGGTAAACACCATCAAGCTCGACATCGACACCCTACTCCACCAATACCCCAACACAGGTCTTGTTCGTGCGTATCTGATCTATTCGGGCAACGAGTCGCAAGCCGTACAGATAAGCCACGAACTGACGTTCGGCATACTTCCCGAATGCCTGTATAAGGTAAAGGATTTTGCATTCCTCAACCGACTGGGCGGATGGAGCAGTTTCAACTTTTCGGGAACGGAGCACACCGATTTCAAGGCTGAGGCTAATACAATATTCAAAACGCAGACTCCTTATTTTACAACGAGCAGCGACATCGAATCGGTGTATAGCAAAACCGTTACCGAGCAGTTCACCGTGCAAACTATGCCTCTCCGCAGGGATGTATGCAACTGGCTCAAAGAAATGAGTGCGTCACGTATGGTTTACGAGCAGGCAACACAGCGGTATATCATTGTGGATGAAATGAATATAAAGCCAAATTCGAAAGACGAGCTTTATAGGGTGGAGATGAAGTATCATTATTCTGATTCGTATAACTAGCTAATACGCAGCGTTCCACCGTTCTTTCGGATTTGCAATCCGAAAGTGATTTCAATCAGGATTTAAAATCCTTATAGTAAAGCTTAGGGGTTGCAAACCCCTAAGGACGACGGACGGCGAAGGGATAGACACTAAAGGCGAAAAGAAATAAAAGAGAAAACAACAGAAAATATACAATGAATACAACAACCGTATTTGACAAAAATCTGAAAGCCTACAACTACCCTTACAGGTACATTGTAAACAAAGGTTCTACACGCTCGTCGAAGACATACAGCTTGTTGCAATTACTGTTTTTTATTGCCGAATATTCGGATAAGCCGAGGGTAATATCCATTGTATCGGAGTCGATGCCGCACCTCAAAAAAGGTTGTATTCGAGACTTTAAAGAAATTCTGCAAAAGGAGAATAAATGGAATGCCCGACAGTGGAACGCAACGGACAAGATTTACAGGATGAACAACTGCATTATCGAATTTTTCTCGGCAGATAATCCTTCGAAAGTACATGGCCCGAGCCGAAATATATTGTATATCAACGAGTGCATAAATATAGAATATGAGGTGTTCAGGCAATTGGCTATCCGTACCACCGATACGATATTTCTGGACTGCAATCCTTGCTTTGAGTTCTGGCTCGACCAAAAGGTATTGCTAAACGACGATGCCATTCTTATCCATTCCACATACAAAGACAACGAGTATCTGACGGAGGCGCAGGTGAAAGAAATAGAATCGAACCGAGGCGACAAAAACTGGTGGCAGGTGTATGGCGAAGGGCTTACAGGTTCGCTCAAAGGGTCTATTATGACCAATTGGGAAGTAGTGAAAGCGATGCCCCACACCTACAAAAACCGCTGGATAGGCATAGATTTCGGCTTCACCAACGACCCTACGGCGATAGTAGACATGCGCCTGTCGGAAGGCGAGCTGTGGATAGACGAACTGCTATACGACAAGGGTTACGACAATATGATGATATCCAACGCCCTGCGATCTTACGGCATAGCGCAAGACATCCCCATCGTAGCCGATAGCGCAGAACCGAAGAGCATCAGCGAGATAAGGTCGCAAGGATGGAGAGTAGAGCCTGCACAGAAAGGCAAGGACAGCATCGTTACAGGTATCTCGATACTCAACCGTTACCGCAAGCGCATCACGCAGCGAAGCACGAATATCATCAACGAGTACCGCAACTATCGCTGGCAGACCGACCTCAACGGCGAGGCTACAAACCGCCCCATCGACCGCTACAACCACTCGATAGATGCGCAACGGTATGTTTGCCTCAACAAGCTGATGGAACGTGGTTCGGAGTTGAGCTATTCGATCATAAAGGGAAAGAGATAGATATGTTGGTCACGAAACAACTGTTATGCTCCATAAAGTCAGCATAACAAATACAAGACAGTCACTTAATTTACAAATAAATACAAATCATGAGCATAGAACTATACATCAAAAACCGCCTTTGCGACATCAACAGTCCCGAGAGCCTCGGCATACGGCTAAAACGCCAGTTTATCAATCCTGCCGAATTGAGCGTGAAAGACGCACAGATGTCTTACGAGATAACGCTGCCTGCCACACCTAACAACAACGAGATTTTCAGCCATGTGAATGTGGAGGAGGTACAGGGCAAGTTTCGCATCTATGAAGACGCTCGCCTGTATGTGGATGGTATCCTTATCCTCGACGGTAAATTCCGCTTGAGTGAGATCACGCAAGACAGCTACAAAGGCAATTTGGGAGTGCCCGCCCCCCTCACCGCAAAGGATATTTTTGGAGAAACGATGATGAATCAGGCAGGAAAATGGCTTATCCCATTTACAGGGGTAGACGATATTACTCGATACAATACCGGGGGGCACGACAAATCGGTATATGGAGAAATTTCGCCTTGTATATTTCCGTTGGTGCTATATGGGTTGTTGCCGAAGGACACTAATAATAAAAACATTACAGATGAGTTTAAAGTTACTTTAGATGATTCGGTATTATTGGATGTAAAAGATATTCCTCCTTCTGTTAATTGTATCCATATGTTAAAGCAAATATTTAAGAATGCCGACTATACTCTTACCGGAGATGCCCTGAACGATGAAAGGATAAATAACTTGTATGTCAGTTACAAGAATCCGGAAGAATTCAGAATGGTATGGAGTGCTTCCAGAATGAGAATCAAGGGCATTTGGGGAAACTATATGGAAGATAATATCAACAAAAAGGAAACACAATATGATACTTTAGAGAAAGCGGGTACAAATCTTATGTCGATCAATACTGATTTGTTTTATTCACAAAACATAAAAGTCAGTGAAAGAGAAGACCCGGGCGATAATATAAGTGTGGAAGACAGCAGAATAGCAAAAGTTGTAAAGATGATTGTTCCAGAGGATGGGCTTTACAAACTTGATTTTGACGTTAATCTAGCTATAAAATCTGCCTCGCTCTCTACTGATAGAGGTCCACAGATTATTCCGGGAACTTTTGGTAGCCCCATGTATGAGGTAAAAGTTTTAAGATATACTGAGGGAACATTTCTGCCGAAACAACATTTCGATAATTCCTTTTACCAGAATAATCTTAATCAAAAGGAGGGACAAAGCGGAAATATATATCCGAAGCCTCACGAGGTGACATTTATAGATCCGAAACAAAACCTGAATATGATATGCGGTTTTTCATGGGGTGGAGAGTCTTCCTCATACTCAACTTACAAAAACCCTACAGTGACAGATGGTTTACAGCACAACCCAATGGCAATAAGCGGTGGGGAATCGTGGAGTTATGGCTTTGAAGATGGCATAGATAGTCGATTCTATTCCGCTGTAAAAAGTACAGGTTATATCTATGAAGATGGAACAGAAGCATCCCTATTTAAAGTAGAACTGGAGAATGCACCTGCAACAAAAACAGCACGAAGTACCGGCAGTGCAACCGGAAATATATCTCAGATAGTCTGGCTGAATGCAGGAGAACGCATCGCCCTAGTATCCACATCCACTTACGAAAAGTCTAACAGGGGCTGGAACAATCATAGTATTGAATTTGATCTCTCACTTACCCCATTCAGTCCATACAGAAGTTGGCTTACTGTAGATAAGAATGGCTCTAGTAAACCCGGTATCCCAATGAATTGGAATGACCCGGCTTCTTTTGACGAAGGAAATTTAAATTTGACCAATTTCTTACCTAACGGAATAAAAATCAATGATTGGATAGACAACTTCTGCAAAGCTTATAACCTCAAGCTTACTCATAAAGGGGATATTAATTTTGAACTAAGAATAAAAGGCAACGAAATTGTTCAGTCTCTGGACAATATAATAGATATCGATAGATATGCAAATATCCGACTACATCGGAACGAATCGCTAAAACTGCCTTATATGTATGAATTGGGATTTACAATTGATACAGACGAAGAAGGTTATTACCGGACAATGAAAAATAAAATAGATGAAAACACCGGCAGGGAAACGGATGAAAAACTCACCAATTCGGGGAATAGTGGTGGTGGACAATATTATACAGGCAGTAATGAAACAAATAAAATAACACAAACATCAACATTCTCTTACAACTGGTACAGGAGGTTACTTGACAGTAAGGGCGAATTCGTCATAGAAGTACCTATTATTTCCGAATATGAAGCATGGGATGGGGATTATTCAGAAATGTTAAAGAAAAGATATTATGATAAAGCCCAACGTTTTTGGTATAAGTCAGGAATATTTAATATTGAAACCATAAAGAACAGGAATGTACAGGTTGCCCTTGTTTCTAACGAATATAATGATACATATAAAATGATATTGGATTATGAAAACAAAACCGATTCGATTATGAAAAATTTCTTCTTCCTACTTGACAACAGCAACGATTACACAATAATTGATTGCATACTTAGTGCGGAAGAATATAAGAATTTAAATAAATCGCTTATCCGATTCAACGGAGACCTTTATAATGTAGCTGAAATAGATGGTTATGACCCTTTAGGTAAGAATCAGGCAACACTAAAACTCATTCGCAAAATAAAATAATACAGAAGAGGGTATATCAAAAATAAAAACATACTATCAACGTATTACTTTCTATTGTTATGTTGAACGATAGTGAAACGTCTCTCCTCTCAAAAGAGATTCTTCCCTACAGCCAGGATGACAGAATGATCGTAAAAATTGCTTTTGATACATCCTCTTTCTATTCTTGGACTTTTGTTAGATTTGACCATGATTCATCCTTTTCAAGTTCATATGTATATTGCAATTTATTGTTTTTCACTTTATATCTATTTATTTCATTTGGCAGATTTTTAAAGGCTTTATCATTGATGATATATTTTTCTCTCCACAATTCCATAGTATATTTTCCATTGGGATGGAAGTATACATTATATACTTTGAAATCTTCAGAAAAGCAAATTCCCCTATCAGTATCCCAATTGAACCTCCATACCCCCTTTATCGGATTAAACCCTTCCGGCTTAAAATTAGGGTCGGCAGGATCGTTCCAATCGCCGTTCCATACAAATTCTTGGGGTTTCTTCGTTTCCTCTTCCATATCACCTCCACACGAATAGAAGGCTACAGACAGGCTGAGCAGTAGGATTATGGATAGTAGTTTTTTCATTTTTGCCTCGGTTTGTTTGACTGTAAAGATATAGAAAATAGCTGAGGAAGCAAGTATTTTAGTTAAAATGGGATTTCTGCGTATCGAGAAAGTAATAATCGAGAAACCGTTCAATCAAAAAGTGATTTCTTATTGCTACTTTCGTCTTTTGAATAAATTGTTACAAAAAATACAGAAATTCAACGATCGCTTTATGAAAAAAGTTGCCTACAGTGCTTTATATAGCCTCTTATATCTTCTTGGTCTTATTTTTCTATATCTGATAATAGGGTATATAGTAGAAAAACTATACGGCTATCCCCACCAATCGAGCGATGCGTATTTATTATATAATCCTTTTGTGGTTGTAGGAAAAACCATGAAAGCATATATTGTAGGGCTAATTGTCTCTATCAATATTCTGGTTTATCTTTTCATTAGCAAGAGGATGGATAAGTTTTTGTTTATCCCATTCTTTACTATATCGGCTATGCTTCTGACGATATTTGTGTATGCTCTTTTCTTTTAAAGTATCGAAATTACTTCTTTTTCTGGTCGTTTCGGTATTGCTCCAACTGCTTATCAATTGACTTCCCTGTTCTGGCATCGAGATCAGCGGGAAGGCCATAACCATCGCAATGGAACGAGCAATAGTTACAATTATCGGCACATTCCCTGTCGCAATTCGGATAATTGCACTGATTAATACCAAGCAATGAATTGATTACCATACATGAATTGAGGGAGATAAAAAAAGATAGGATTAAAGTTCGCGTTAGTGTTTTTTTCATATTTGTGCTATTAAAAATGTAAAAGTTAATATCATCAATTGTTTTAACAATGTGTTTGGAATAAATTACCTTAACCCCAAAAACGACAAGATATACTTCCCATACATAGAATAAATGGAGGCGGATACTATAGTAAGAAATATTGCAATAATTAAAAAAAGTGTACTTTTATATTTTAGCCCATGATATTTTGCAAAAAATGAGCATAAATAACAGAAGACTGCCAATAGAGGCGACGCCATTAGAATGAAAGCAAAAAATATAACTACTGTTCCTAATATATCTTTGAGTATAATCATCTACCTAAAGTAATTAAAGAATTAAAAAGTTAAAGTAATATTTTATCCAATGAATAACATATTCTTTCTTTAAACATGGCAAAAAAATTGAGATATAATTAAATAAAAAGCTTAACTTCTAATCAAGAAAACGCGTAAAAATATTAATAATCAATCCCAAACTGACAATAGCTACTACCAGATAAAAAACGAAATGCAAGTATATACTTGTTTTTGATAATGTATCCGGCATATCCTTATATGGAGGAGTAGTCTTGTATATACCCCTGACGATAAATAGAACAATTTTATTCATACCGCAAATGTAAAAAAATGAATAAGAGGAAAACAGAAAAAGATCAGAAAAAATAGAGATCCAATTGGCAACAAACTAATAAAATAGCTTAGATAAGATATCATCCATAAAAGTAACAAGAAGGATGAAAGCGATTATTGCAAAAACTGTATAAGCTTTGTCTCTTCTCTTCTTTCTAAAAAGATATATTCCATATACAGATAAAAGAAAAATAATATAGCCATATATCCACCAGAAACTAAAGAAAAAACTAAAATTAAATTTCATTTTCCAAAAGGAATAAAATAAATAAGAAGCCCGCGAAATCACTTCGCAGACTTCCCAACCTTAACACAAACTTTACAAAACTACAGACATAAAACAGCCCACCTCCGAAAAAGTTCGCCCCATAACACCGAAAAAGTGTAAAAAAATATTAATTTTTCATTTTAGATAGAGTAAATCTGTCGGAAAGGGTGAGTTGTTGAAAAAGATAACCACATTTGCAAGACAAAATATTTCGAAGTAAAATATATTTCATTTACTTTGACAAACACATTTATGACAACTATTACAAAATGAACAATAAAAATATTTCATTATCATTCATTGCCCTTATTGCTTTTTTAATTATATATCCAATCAACTATTACTATCCTTTATTAGCTGATGATTTCTCATACTCATTTGTATTTAACGAAAATAAAAGAATAGAAAATTTATTTGATATAGTTACCTCACAACTTAATCACTATGAAATATGGGGAGGAAGGACAGTTGTTCATACTATTGCTCAATTGCTTTTAATGATAGACTTTCGTATATCCAGCATTTTTAACGCATTGGCATATATAATATTAATATACTCAATATATAGAATATCTATAACGAACAGTAAACTAACCACATATTCTTCAATATCATTATTGCTTTTAATACATGTTTTTATTTGGTTCCTACAACCTGAGTTTTGTTCTAATGCAATATGGAAAACTGGAAGTGCCAATTATCTGTGGGGATCATTAATCGTTATAATGTTTATGTATCCTTATTACAATTATATAAACACACGATTATATAAAGAAAGTAATGTTAGAGCAATACTTTTCTTTCTGTTCGGAATGGTTGCAGGGTGGACTAATGAGAATTTAGGAATAGCACTTATTATGTTCATTTTATCAACAATAATCTTGTGCAAATACTATAAAATTAAAATACCGAAATGGTCTGTCATCGGATTAACGGGAACAATTATCGGATACGCTTTTATGATTCTTGCACCGGGCAACTATAAGAGAGCTGACATTATTATTCAAGATTACAACAAACAGGGTTTGGCAGAACATGACATCCCTCTTTACATCCTACAAGTGGCTATCAACCATTTTCAAAGCTATATATTACCCCTACTAATAATATGGGCAATTGCACTACTTATTTTTTTATTCACCAATCGTCGTGAAAGAAAAAATATGGTGCTAAACTCCTTATTATTCATACTTTCAGGTCTTTTTTCTTTTTTTATAATGATTCTATCCCCTACATTCCCTAAACGAGCACTTTTTGGAACTATTATACTTATCATTATTGCGATTGCGATCCTTGTTTGTAATGTTAATCTAAAAATAAAATATTCTAAATTAACATACGCTATCGTCATTGTTTTTATGACATGTATATTCTCTTATGATTATGCTAGAAAGCTTATTACAATAAAAGAAGTTCACGATTTCTGGGAATTAAGAATTACCTACTTAGAAGATCAGAAAAAGAAGGGTGTGAGGGACATTGTTTATAGAGATAAACTGAAGCAATACCATTCCAAATATGGATTTTCTGATTTAAGTTCAGACCCTCATGTTTGGTGGAATACTGACTATGCAAGATATTATAATATTAATTCGGTTGCCGTTATTTCAGATTAGATAAACATATAGAAAAAAACATGTAAATACGGGAGTATATGAACACATTATAAATTACAAACCCATTTAGACGATAACCCATTATTACTAACAGAGAAAGAATAGAAGATGAGAAAGATTGACAAAGAAAGTGTCGTGTTTGATGTATTCCTAATCCAATAAGTAAGTAATTCACAAATCTCCCCCTGCCAACCTCCCCCTAAAAAATAACGACTATATATTCAATGATATACAGTCGCTATACTTGCTTTTCTGTGACCCTGGCGGGAATCGAACCCACAGCTAAGGAACCGGAATCCTTTATTTTATCCATTAAACTACAGGGCCGTTAGGCGACACAAAAATATAAAATTATTCCCAGCTTTTGTATACAATCCAAAATTATCTTACAGCCCCCCACAAAGAACAAAAAGAGACACTCTCAGCGAATATCTCTTTTTGACTACAATCGGTTCATTCAATTTAGTTCACAGTACAGAACGCCCTGATACGTCGGTATACAGCCATGACGTTTACTTCCGCCAAAAGCATTGCCGACAATATAAGTGCACCACCAATCACTGTTCGGCTTGTTATCTCTTCATTTAATATTATATACGCAAATACAGTCGCAAAAATAGGTTCGCACAAGTATGTCAACGCGATCTTCTCGGCCTCAATATACTTCTGAGCCGCATTCTGAATACAATACATATAAGCCGTAGACAAAATGGCGACAAACAGCAAAGCCTTCCATACATCAAAAGGCAACGACATCGAGATAGCCCCAACGCCCTGCGTAGATACAGTTAATGCACCCGCCAAAAGAGCACAAACAGATAGCTGTATGATAACAAACGGAATAGCCGTTACATCAGACCGTGAATCTGTACTGATCTTGCCCACATACAAAATGTAAACCGAATAAAACAACGACCCCACAAACACCATCAGGTCTCCGATCCTAAAGTCTGAGAAACCCGACGCCATGGCAATAATATACAACCCGGCTAAAGCCAGAAGGCACGCCACCCACATTCGTGTCTGAATAGATCTCTTCATAAACAGGAACGCAAACAAAGGAATCAGCACGACCTCTACCCCCGCAATAAACGAGGCGTTGGACGAACTTGTATACTTCAACCCCACCGTTTGCCAGCAAATACCCATAAAAAGGAATAGCCCGGCAATAGCGCCTTTACGGATTGTTTCACTGTTTATTTTCGGAATCTGCTTGTAGAATATCAAAGCCAGAATGAAAGTCGCAATCAAGAAACGATAAAACATGAATGTGTAAGGGTGGATAGAATCGAATGCATCTTTGGATAAAGGAAACGAAATTCCCCAAAATGCAGTTCCCAACACTAAGAGAGGCAGGTAAATTTTGCTTTTACTCATCAATCAAAATAATTTAAAAATTAGTATATCTAAATTATTAGGGTATGCAAAGAACTCTTTACAAAAGGATACCCATACTCCCTATTTTCTTCCCTAACGCTGGAGTATAAGTAGCAAAATCCTTATCTGAGGTGCAAAAGTATAGCTTTTTTATACAATAACAAAATCAGCAATGAAGAAAAGCCCCATAATAGACAAACTCGATAACGTATAGAAACAAAAAAAGCAACCACTGCGGGTTGCTTTTTCTTTGTATATAAAGATATTCTTTATTTTACTTTATCTACGATTGCTTTGAACGCTTCCGGATGGTTCATTGCAAGGTCTGCAAGAACTTTACGGTTGATCTCTACTCCATTCTTGTGAAGAGCGCCCATCAGGCGAGAGTAAGACATACCTTCCAAACGTGCAGCAGCGTTGATACGTTGTATCCAAAGTGCACGGAAGTTGCGTTTTTTAGCACGACGGTCACGGAAAGCATAGGTAAGACCTTTTTCCCATGTGTTTTTGGCTACTGTCCACACATTTTTGCGGGCTCCATAGTAACCTCTTGTTAATTTCAGAACTTTTTTTCTGCGGTTGCGCGAAGCAACATGATTGACTGATCTTGGCATAATTTACATTGTTTTGAATGATAGCGGTTTTCTTATTTCAAAAACACTTTGCTGCATACATCCGGTTAATAAATCTTTAAAACTTGCTTTTAAGAAATACAATTATTTCATTCCCAACAATTGCTTAACAGACTTTTCGTCCACCTTGCTTACTGTTGTAGTGTGAGTAAGGTTTCTTTTCTGTTTTTTTGTTTTCTTAGTCAAGATGTGACTTTTGAAAGCATGTTTTCTTTTGATTTTTCCTGTTCCGGTAAGGGCAAACCTCTTTTTGGCACCGGAATTAGTCTTCTTTTTTGGCATCTCAGTTTATTAATTAAATTAATTTATATACGAATGCAATTCTTTCGAACTGCTTATTCTGCGCTTTTTTCTTCGTCCTCTTTCTTTTCCACTTTCACCTTTGGCTTATCTTCCTTCGGTTTAGCAGGAGCAGCCTTTGCAGGTGATTTTTTAGGAGACATCATCATGATCATTCTCTTACCTTCAAGTGCCGGCAACTGATCTACTTTTCCGTAGTCTTCGAGCTCGGTAGCAAAACGAAGCAGCAACACCTCTCCTTGTTCTTTAAACAAGATAGAACGTCCTTTGAAGAACACATAAGCCTTTAGCTTAGAGCCTTCTTCGAGGAATCCTTTGGCGTGTTTCAGCTTGAAGTTAAAGTCATGGTCGTCGGTCTGTGGTCCAAAACGAATTTCTTTCACCACCACCTTCACCGATTTGGCTTTGGCTTCTTTTTGCTTTTTCTTTTGTTGATAGAGGAATTTCTGATAATCTGTAATCCTACACACAGGAGGTTCTGCTGTTGGAGAGATTTCAACGAGGTCAAGCTCAAGCTCATCAGCCAATCGTAAAGCCTCACCAATAGAGTATACCCCTTGCTCGACATTATCTCCGACTAAACGAACTTCTCTAGCTCGAATGTTATTATTGATCTTGTGTAACTCTTCTTTTTTTTGATTAAATCTATTGTTCCTCATTCAAAAAATGTTAGATTCTTTTCCTTTATTTTTTATTTATTTTTATTTTTAAAACAAAGCTGGGTGCAAAGGTAATAAAAAACTTATTGAATTTGTATAAATTTCCCTATCTTTTTAATTCAAAGGGGGATGCC
Source organism: Dysgonomonas sp. Shenzhen-Wh21 (assembly GCF_043392705.1). Classification (NCBI taxonomy): domain Bacteria; kingdom Pseudomonadati; phylum Bacteroidota; class Bacteroidia; order Bacteroidales; family Dysgonomonadaceae; genus Dysgonomonas; species Dysgonomonas sp. Shenzhen-Wh21. The sequence goes on along the minus strand of NZ_JAIXHZ010000078.1, from coordinate 145,481 downwards.
CCCTATTCTTATTTATACATCCAAAATTGTCACAGCTTCATCACTTTAGTTTCAATTAATCAGATTTCGTTTTGTATAACGGTTCTTATTTACCAATTATCATTTACACTAGCTCCATCCGATTGAATGAAATCAACAAACATCTGCACTTCACTGTTGAAATGGTCTTCAAGTTTTTGCTTTTCATTTTTCATCAAAAGCTTTCCCTTATTATCAAAAATAGCCCAGCCTTTCATTTTACTGGCAGCAATATAAAACTCATTGCCACCCTCCTCGAAGGTTAAACTCAGAGTTGTGATATTATACCGAATACGTCCATCCCGAAATCTCATCTCTATCTGATAAGCACCATTTACTTTAAGGATAACCAGCATTTTAGAAAAGCTGAATATCGTTGGGTAATAAAGACTATATCGCAAATAATCTCCATCCAAGTCGGATTTTATTGCAAATTTGGGATTCGACATTTTTTCATTTACATATCGCTTGGATATACTATACAAGTCTGATGCCGATTTTCCGTCAACAGGAATAACCAAAAAGTCTTTAGACGTATCAGCAGCATCTCTCAACCCTTCGGGGGTTAATTCAAATTGCTGTGAAAAACAGGATAATGAAATCACTCCCAAAATGAGTGTAATTAATAAAGTTTTTTTCATTGTTTTGTCTTTTATGTTTGCATTAAAAAACTAATATACGAAATAAAACCTTAAATACCGCATGAACAGCCAAACTTAGCTAAAAAGCAGGATCAAATTACAATCTATATATTACAGTATATATAATGTAACCCTTAGAGCATCATCGGCATATCCATAAAACGATGAGAATGCAAAGAGTCCCAAAAGTTCTTATAACTTTTGGGACTCTTTTATATCACTTAGTAAAATGACGAGACTTAAGCCTGATGCTCCCAAGCATTCATCATTTGTTCCATTTCTTCATTTAGCTGTGCGGCAAAGTTCACAAACTTCATAGATCCTTTATCACCATCACCTTGTTTGCGGATTGAAACCTCTTCACTTTCGGCTTCTTTCTCTCCTACAATCAGCAAGTAAGGGATACGTTTCAATTCGTTGTCACGGATTTTGCGACCTATTTTTTCGTTGCGGTCGTCTACCTGCGAACTGATACCCTGTTGCTTGAAGTAGTGAGACACACGGTGAGCATAGTCGTTAAACTTCTCGCTGATAGGCAATATCACCACCTGATCGGGAGCAAGCCACAACGGGAATTTCCCTGCTGTATGCTCTATAAGCACGGCAATGAAACGCTCCATCGACCCAAACGGCGCACGGTGAATCATCACCGGACGGTGTTTTTGATTGTCGGCTCCTGTGTATTCGAGTTCGAAACGCTCCGGAAGGTTGTAGTCTACCTGTATTGTTCCCAACTGCCAACGGCGACCCAATGCGTCCTTCACCATAAAGTCGAGCTTAGGACCATAGAATGCCGCTTCGCCAAGCTCTACACGTGCCGGCAAGCCTTTTTCTTCGCAGGCTTCTATAATGGCACGCTCTGCTTTTTCCCAGTTTGCATCGCTACCGATATATTTTTCACGATTGTTAGGGTCTCTGAGTGAGATTTGTGCTTCGAAGTTTTCGAAATTAAGCGCCTTGAAGATAATGAATACAATATCCATTACTTTGAGGAACTCCTCTTTGAGCTGCTCTGGTGTACAGAAAATATGTGCATCGTCCTGAGTAAACCCACGCACCCTTGTCAGTCCGTGAAGCTCGCCACTTTGCTCATAACGGTATACAGTACCAAACTCGGCCATACGCAAAGGCAGGTCACGGTATGAGCGTGGAACGATTTTATATATTTCGCAGTGATGCGGGCAGTTCATCGGTTTCAACAAGAACTCCTCCCCTTCTTCCGGTGTATGTATCGGCTGGAAAGAATCTTGCCCGTATTTTGCATAGTGACCCGAAGTTACGTAAAGCAATTTGCTACCGATATGCGGTGTCATCACCTGTTGGTACTCGAATTTCTTCTGAATTTTCTTCAGGAAGTCTTCGAGTTTGAGGCGCAATTGTGTACCACGAGGCAACCACAATGGAAGCCCTTTACCCACATTTTCGGAGAAGGCAAACAGTTCAAGCTCTTTTCCTATTTTGCGGTGGTCACGCTTCTTAGCTTCTTCGAGCATCAAAAGATACTCGTCAAGCATTTTCTTTTTAGGGAAAGTGATACCGTAAAGACGTGTGAGCTGCTTGCGCTTTTCGTCGCCACGCCAGTATGCACCTGCCGCGCTAAGTATCTTCACCGCCTTGATATACGATGTATTAGGCAAGTGAGGTCCACGGCAAAGGTCGGTAAATACCCCTTGTGTATATGTTGTAATGGTTCCGTCCGCGAGGTCGTTGATAAGTTCTACCTTATACCCCTCGTTACGGTCGCCAAACATTTTTAGCGCATCGGTTTTTGTGATGCTCTGACGTTTGATCTCTTCCTTATTGGCTATCAACTCCATCATTTTAGCTTCGATCTTATGAAAATCGGCATCTTTGACAGGAGTATCACCAAAGTCTATATCATAATAGAATCCATTCTCGATGGCAGGGCCTATCCCAAATTTTGCATGAGGGTAAAGTATCTGCACCGCTTCGGCCATAAGGTGTGCCGACGAATGCCAGTATGCATGCTTTCCGTCTTCATCTTCCCATTTCAGCAATTCGATCGTCGCATCCGTATCTATTGGTCTTGTTAAATCCCAAACCTCTCCGTTTACCTTTGCGGCAAGCACGTCTTGCGCCAAACGGGAACTGATACTCTCAGCAACCTGCATAGATGTTGTTCCTTTTTCGAATTCTCTTACGGAACCATCCGGAAATGTAATTTTAATCATATTCGTCTTTCTCTTTTTTTAGTTATGCAGCTCCTACAAATAAGCTGCTTTCCAGAACTTGCAAAAATAAACATTTTTTACAGATTAATATAATTAGCCATCACAGATTTTATCCAATTCGGCTATTTATGCCCCGCATCCGTATTGCCGAAGCCTATTTTACTGAAGGCTTCTTCCTAAGCTCTTCTTATTTATTTAGTTATATGATTATTAAAGGGTTGTTTTTTTATATAATATTATTATATTTGCAAGGTATTTGTGACAAACATTTATTAAACGAGGCAATACAAGTCGGTAATACGGAAGACTTATTTATGAATTCTGACTAGAAAAGTATGTTTAGTTAAGCATATATTTCTTTCTGATGATGTACAAAATATGTTCATTTCATCGGTAGTATAAGGACAGTTTACATATAGTTTTTCTTTATTTTAAATCAATTCCCTCTCTTTTATTTGTCATAAACAAATCAGGCATTAAACTTTACAAAAGTATATGACAAAAAATATTATATTTTTATGAAAATCAAAATACTTCTCGTCTGCGACAGCGACAAAACATTGTCACAAACAAAGAGATGGACAATTTGATGTTTTGATAAGAATAAAAAAAGATACAAAAACATAAAGTCGTACGCGACAAACAAAACTATGTGATTATTTATAAAAACTTAAAATTAAAAAACTACATGAGACAAACAAACATGAGGCAAATACCAAAACCGATGTTCTTGGGGACATTATTATTGTTAGTGTCTTTTCTCTGCGCAAGCCTGGCTATAAATGCACAAGTAACCATTGGTTCGGGCGAGCCTACTGTAGCCGGAGCATTATTACAGGTGAAAGACAAGGAAAATATCGTTGATGGTACAGCCAATGCTTCCAAAGGGTTAGCCTTACCCCGTGTAAACCTCTCGCAAAAGAACCAGCTCTTCCCTATGTTTTTGAAAGACTCGAGTAATCCGGCTTCCGGCCCTAACGATGATTATGCAGCAAACAAGGCAAGTATAGACCAGATGCACACCGGACTGATTGTATACAACTTGGTAGAAGATGACGATAAAGAACTATGTCTGGGACTAAACCAATGGGATGGCGCAAAATGGAATTGCTTCGAATCTAAGTTAGGGAATGCCGTTGTAGAAATAGGCAATTGCGACTCGTTGACTTTCGAAGGTATATACCAAAACGAAGTATCGCTGAATGCAAGCAACTACATGACTATACCATTGCACGTAACCAAGGCAGGGGCATATAATATAACTGCAATGCCCGACCCTTCTAACGGCTATTACTTCACCACTTCGGGCGTTTTTCTGGCTACAGGTTATTATTTTCTTTCTATCCCGGGAGCAGGAACACCAACCAACCATACGGTAGGAACGCCGGGAGACCTGATAAAAATAACAGCAAACGGGAAACAACTGACCACTTGTGACCCTTTGCGAATCAATGTGAAAGACTCTTCTAAAAAACCGCTTTACACGATGGATTGTAGTTCTGTAAAAGTGAAAGGCGTATACAAGGTAGACCAAGCGTTAGATCCGAATACAAATTACATCGAATTGAAACTGAATGTTGACGCTGCCGCAATAGGAGCAACATATCTGATAGAAACAAACACTGTTGACGGTATATCGTTCAAAGATCAAGGACTTCTGACTTCAACATCGATGACCATACAGCTCAAAGGTACAGGAATACCTACCAGTGTAAACAACAAGTATATGACTCTGACTTCAAACAGCCAGAAATCGGTAACTACCTGTAACGCAACTGTAGTTGTGGTGATACCCAAAAAGAAGATGTTGGTGTTAGGATATGTAGATCTTTACGGATGGGTTCCGGGAACGCCGGGTAGAGGATCATACGAGGTATTGACTTCGCCAAACAATTTTGGACAAAACGAAAATAGTATTGTAAAGACTGAAGGCTTTGATATTATTTATCCGGCCATCAATGGTTTCCCAAATTTAACACAAACATCTTATATCATGGATCAGCTGACAAATAAAAAGGTGGATATCTGCTATATTGGCCAAGACATATATGCCGGTGGAGCATCAGGGGAGCAGATATTGTTGCGCCAAGCACTCATAGACTTTGTAAACAAAAAAGGCGTATTGGTTTTATTCTGGGAGGCCAACCCCTCAAGCAACGGAGGTGCACAGGTACTATTCCGCCAGCTCTTTTCAAATCCAAACATTACGCAAAGCGCAATATCAACAACAGGAGGAGCGGGAGCTGTTTATAAAACAACAGCGGTGAACGACGATGTGCTAAATGGCCCTTTTGGTGACGTAAGAAATAAATATTGGGGTGAAGATGCTTCGTGGGCTATGTCGATAGCCAATCTTCCGTCAGGAGAAATAGATGTGTACTCGTGGGGCGACGACTATACATCAACAGCTGACGCTGCGTATCTTGCGAATGTAACAGGATTTAAGCACAAATCGCTCAACTTGGTTTACTTTGGCGATGGAGGGTTTTGCTCGTCTGTATATTCGGCTACATCAGGAAATACTCAAACAGGAAATACCCTCTGCCCTTTCAATTGGGATCCAACGAATATGTTCCCTACACCTAAGCCAAATTATGGTAAAACAACACCGGTTTATAGTGTGTATAACTCCACTATATGGGCCAATACACTTGCTTGGGCACTTAAACAAGCGCAATTTAACGGTATAAACACACCTTGATTTTGTGTTATTGAAGAAGTGGGGGACAAACACTTCTACTGCATATCAAAAAGAAGCCTATTGAGATACGGGCTTCTTTTGTTTTTTAAGGAAAGTAAGGTTGAGTGTATCCCCTATTTTCGAGAGATCATTTCAACCGATTATTTTTAGTCATAACCTTTCACCGAAAAATCCCCGTCGCAGATATAATAAAAATTAGCTCCGAACTCGGAGCTAATAAATCTTTTATTATTTGATTTCTATTCAGTCGCTTAATAAAGAGAAGACTACTCGGTCATACGCTTGATAATACTATAGGCTTCTATCACACCAAGCTCTCCGGCTTTGCGCATATCATCCAAAGCACGGTCTTTGTCCTTGATCTGGAAGCGTGCCAACCCACGATTATAGTATGCTTCTGCAAACTGAGGGTCGCGTCTGATGGCTTCGTTATAGTCTAAGATGGCCGCACGAAAATCATTTTGCTTGTAGCGTATTTCCGCCCTGTTGTAGTAAGCATATACAAACTCAGGGTTAAGCTCTATAACCTTGCTGTAGTTCTTCACAATGAGGTCGTACTCCATCTTTCCCGGATCGAGCATCGATGCTCCTGCACCTGTCAAGGTAGCGTCTTTCTTCGCATTAGCTCCTGTCAAAGAAGAAAGGGCATCGGGCTGTTCCGATTTTTTGTCATATTCCGGAACGTTCTCTTTCAGCTCCAACTGCTTGGTATATACCACCGCCAAGTCGAAATAAGCCAACGTAAATCGAGGATCGAGAGCAATCGCCTTATTGAAATTCTCAATAGAGTTGCCAAAATCTTGAACCAGCATGTAATCCAGCGCACGAGCATAGTATAACTCTGCATTCGCAGGGCTTTCCTCTATACGTTTCGACAGCTCGTTTATCGACCAAAAGTGATCCGCTATCTGAGGCTCATTCAGTGCGGCTTCGCTGTTGGTTATCCTCAACTTTTTAGGCAATGTAGCCTTGCGGTTGAGACCGTCTACCAACTGGCTATAATATACAAAACGTCTGATGTCGTTCGGTTTTTCGTAATAAGTAATCACAAAACGAGGTTCGAGCTCAAGGCGCACTTGCTTGTTCTGAATACGTCCACGAGAGTTACTTTCGTACTTACTCTTTTCTTCGTCTTTCTTATCGGCAACAACTAGCAAGTTAAATTTATCGATATCCTTGTCCGACGTTTCCCTTGTCTTAGCCTCCTCTTCGGTAATTCCTTTGGCTGCCATTTCTTTATTCTTACGGGCCTCTTCGCTTCGTGCGTAATTGAAGTCACGCTCTGCACCCTTCAGGTCGTTTTGCCTGCGTTTGATTTCGCCCCTGCTATAAAATCCGTGATAAAACTCGGGATACTGGGCAAGCACCACATTGAGGTCGGCGATGGCTCCATTGTAGTCGCCGATGTTACTCTTTATCAGAGACCTGTTGAAGTAAGCAATATAGTTGTTAGGCTCAAACTTGAGTACTACATCGAAGTCGGCAATGGCTCGGTTGTCGTCACCCACCTGTGCACGTAGCAAGCCTCGGTTGAAACGTGCGATTATATTGTTCGCATCAAGCTCTATAACCTTGTCGTAGTCGGCCATAGCGCCACGAAGGTCGTTTTTGGAATAACGAATAAGCCCCCGGTTGATATAGTTGCCCGATTGGAGAGGTTCTATCTTTATGGCTTCGTCTAAGTCCGCTAAAGCCTTATCATAGTCTTTCTTGTAGTAATGGAGCAATCCACGCATAGAGTACGACTGAGCCATATACTTATCCTGCTTGATGGCTTCATTGTAGTTTTCGAATGCCTGAATAGTATCTCCTTTTTCCTGATACATGGCTCCACGTGTCAGATACCCCTGAGTATATGTGGGGTATATGCGAAGCAGTTCGTTCAGATATTTCTCGGCTTGGCCATAATCTTTCTTCTGAATGTTGACAATACCCATATTTACGAGCGTAAACTTATCGTTCGGATAGTTATCCAAAGACACTTTATAATCTTCCAACGCCCCGTCGTAATTATTCTGATTTTGGCGGGCATCGGCTCTCAACTGATATGCCTTCGATATAAAGGGATTTCGCTCCAATGCCAACGTACAATCGTCTTCCGTTCCTTTAAAGTCGTCGAGGTAATACTTTGCGATTGCCCTGTAAAAATAAGGCTCGGCAAGATATGGCTTTGCTTTTATCACCTGATTGAAATACTGAATAGCAAGTACATAATCTTCATAGTAAAGCGAATTTCTCCCGATGAGGATTACTCTATCCGTATTTATTTGGGCAAAACTAGACAGACTGCTAAATAACAGGAATATTGAGAATAGATACTTTTTCACGATTATAGTGTATTAATCAACGATTGGCAAATATATGAATAATACATTAACAAAAAAGAAGAGAGACCGTTGGAGCCTCTCTTTTTTATATTTTTTAGTTTTTCGAAATTTAACTTTCAAAATAGTCGTCGTGATAATACGAATTCTTCTTCAGATAGTATGTTTTATCACCATAGTAACGTGATGTTCCGTAATAGCCTTCCCTACCCTTCACATCGTTGAACACCAAGGCTATGTTTTCCACACCATCGAACCCAAGTTGTGTAATCACGCTCTTGAAGAACGCCTTGTTGGTTTTGGCACGGCGCACCACAAACAGCGTTGTATCGGCCATAGATGAAAGAATGTAGGCATCGGAAACAAGACCTACCGGACTACAGTCTACGATCACATAGTCGTACTCTTCTTTCAGATGTTCCAACAGCTGCTTGGTTTTGGCAGTCTTGATCAGCTCACTCGGATTAGGAGGCAGCGTTCCGGCAGGGATAATATCGAATCCGTAGTCGGGGTGCGAAATAATGATTTCTTCCAGAGTAACCTGCCCTATCAGATAGTTGGATATTCCCTTTTGTGCGTCGATCTGTAGCGTTTTTCCTACCGAAGGTCGTCTAAGGTCGAGGTCGACGATGATTACCTTCTTACCCATCAACTGGTACACAGAAGCCACATTGGTAGCGATAAATGTTTTACCATCGGCAGGCTCGGTTGAGGTAACCAATATAGTGATTTTATTCTCCCGCTGAGCCATATATTCTATGCGCACACGCATATTTCGGAACGACTCGGCAAAGCTCGATTTGGGGAAATTCTTCACCAGCACGACACCGCCCGCGAGCTTTTTCGAGATATTCTCGATAGTCCCGATAACAGGCAATCCCGATATTTTTTCACATTCCTCTTTAGACGTAATCGCAAAGTTGAGTACCTCTTCTTTGACTACGACAAAGATCAACGGAATAACCAAAGCAATCATCAGGAAGTACATATAATTTTTGCTCTTCTCGCCCGTATTCATCGCTCCGCCAACCATACGTGGATATTCCCATATAAAGTTGTCGGGTGTATTGGATGCTCTTTGTATCTTGGCTTCGTACTGCCTTTGGGTAAGAAACTGGTGATACATCTCGTTCACGTTATATTCTCGCTGATATTTTATCAGGTCGCGCTCCTGAGGAGGCAGGTTGTCAAGTTTGAGATCGAGGTTCTGATATTTCTTCACCAAGAGGTCTTTCTGATCCTGAAGCTTCACCTGAATAAGTTGCAGCTCTCTCAATATCTGCACACGGCTCTCGTTGAGCTTGTTGATAGCCGTCATATAAATCGGACTCTTAGGTCCTAAGTTCTTCGATTTCCTAAGCTCCTGATTATATTCCTCAACGTATCTCGACAATTTTATTTCGTCTGTCAATCCTATGCTTACAGGGTCTATCAGTTCCGAACTACCCATAATGCCTTCTTTGATCTTCTGTGTGGTAAACAGTACTGTTTTTTCTCGCATCGCCACCTGATCTCGATCCACATCGGCAACATCAAGCTCCCGCCTCACGGTAGCCGAAGACACCTCATATACTCCCGTCTCTTTCTGGAATCGTTCGAGCTTGAGGCGTGATATATTCAGCGAGTCGTTGATAACGGTTATCTGGGCATCGAGGAACTTGATCGTGAGATCGGCTTGTTGGTTTTTCAAAGCCAGATTATAATCCTGAAACTCATCCAAAAGAGCTTTCAGATAATCCATATCTTTAGCCGGATCTGTTCCGTACATGCTGACGGTAAGAGCAGTAGAGTTTTCGGTTTTGAGGGCAGTAGACACCCGTCCGCTATACATCCCTGTGAGTTGGCTATTGGTAAAGAAGCGGAAGCTAAAGGGCAGAAAGTCGCGCTTGAAATTCTTCGTTTTGCGAATCGTCCCTTTAAAGAATTTATTCTCTACAGGACTATCAAACACGACATTGAAGGCTTCTTCGGGTTCTCCGTCCAAACCATCCTTATAGCTCACACGTATCTGGCTATCGCTAACGTATGACACATCAAACACTTTGCTGTACGCCTCGGGCGTAATATCTGTTTCGAGGCTGTCGATAGCAATCTCGATGGGCGAATCGGTGTAAAGGCTGATATATTTAAACCTTGTCTGGATAAAATAGTCGATATGCATCTTCTTCGGCAGGTTCTTTACCGTTCTTTCGGTAAGCCCGTACGATTCTAATACAATCTGCTGATTTTCGGTATTACGCAAGATACTTCCCAGCGGCACTGCTCCCGATATCATACTCGACCCACGGTCTTCGAGTATTATCATAGCCTGAATTCCGTAGAAAGGCACCCACGATTTATTTTTTATAAATGCGTATGCCATAAACAGCGCTATCGAAATAACAAAGAGATACCAGTATTTCAATATGCGGTAAAACCAAAGTACGAAGTCGAAAGACAAGGTCGTCTTGGCCTTTATCTCTTCGAAATACGGATCCGTATCAGCTCCAGGTTTATTATTTATGTCCATCGTAACAAAGTATTTGTGCTAGAAAGGGTTGCTTTTGTATTTATATCGATCACCAGCGATACATCACCGTATACACGAGGAATGTAAGAGGGATCATCATCGTTGCCGCAAACGAGCCTAACGATTCTATATTAAAGAACGAATTCTTGTTTGTAGGGAAATATATCAGGTCGTTGGGGCGTATATAGTAAAACTCGGACTGAATCACATCCTGGGTTCTGAGGTCGAAAGTTTTTACTACCGAATTCCCCAAAGCGTCTCTACGGATGATACTTACCTTCGACAAATCCATCGTACCCGTAGTCTGCTGCGATATGGCCAATGCCTGATAAATGGTCATATTATCTTTATAAACAGAATAGAAGCCCTGTTTGTTAGACGCAAGTATATAAAAATAGTTGCTTGACAATGTCACTTTTACTTGTGCATCGAGGATAGACTCCTGTATCAGCTTCTGGATAATATCTTCTGCCTCCTGAACCGTACGGCCTGCAACCTTGACTTTGCCGAAGAAAGGGAGAATAACTGTACTGTCGCTGTAGATGGTATATGCTTTCAGGGCATTCTGATTGGGACCCACCACCGAGTTGAAAGCACGGAATACTTCTTCGTCGCTGGTAGAGATAGAGCATGATATTTTATCATCCACAGCCAGCCTGTATTCGGTATAGGGCTGTAGAGGATATTGCAAGTTGATATTTTGCAGATAATTTATTTCTTCACTCGAGATGCAGGAAGAGAATATACCAACCATCATCAAACCGGATAACATGTAATATATTATAGCCTTCATATCAAAATACTCTAAGTGTAAATACAATAACCCCGGCCACTGATGTCAGCAAACCGAACAAACCGGCAAAAGAAGTGGTTGTACCAAGAAACTTACGTTTCATCTGAGGGATATACAACACGTCGTTGGGCTGTATATAGTAATATTCGGAATCTATAATATCCTTGCTTCGGAGGTCGAATGTCTTTACGGTAGACCCTGTTTCCGTCTGGCGGATAATGCTCACTTTCGATCTGTCGGCGTATGCTCCTATCGTGCTGGCGATAGAGAGAGCCTGATAGATAGTCATGGTCGTACTGGGCATGTGTATGCGATTTGCCCCCGCTTCGCCAAGTATGCTGAAGTATCTGTTGTAGAGAGACACTTCGGCAGTAGTTCCGTCGGCATAGGCATTCAGCTTGTTTGATATAACATTCCTTATTTCGAGCATCGTTTGCCCTTGCACATACACCTTACCGATGTAGGGAAATGTTATCGTTCCGTCGGCATATACGGTTACAGGAGGTACTCCGGCTGCATCGTCGAGACCTCTTGTCTGCGAGTAAGCGTCGACTCCTGTACGCTCGCTGATACCTTGCCCCGAGAAACGAGGGGTATAAGCCGAAAACATGGCTTTGGTTTGTTCATCCCACGCATATACAACAATGCTGAGTTGGTCGCCCGGTATCACACGATATTGATCGGGCTTGACTGACGTTTCGGGATATTTAAGTTTTATGTCTTGTAAAAAGTCTGTGTCCTTGTTTGTTACACAAGAGCTAAGACTGTAAAAAATAGAAACAAGTATTATACATACCTTGATCACACTTTTCATAATAACAGGTCTTAGTTTTTTGATTGCACCGGTTTTACTCTATATCGGCAATTTGTCCTCCCCTTTAGTAGGTTATTTAATTTAGATTTTATCAATTGTTTTCTGATTCCCGAGATAAGATCTACAAACAGTACGCCTTCTATATGGTCGTATTCGTGCTGAATGCAACGTGCGAAGAAATCTTCATACACCTCATCGTGAGCCACAAAATTTTCGTCGAGATACTGAATGCGGATTCTCTCTTTACGCTCCACCATTTCGTTGATTCCCGGTATGCTGAGGCATCCTTCTTCCAACTTCACAGGCTCGCCCGACTCTTCTACTATCCGAGGATTGATAAACACTTTCTTAAATCCTGCGTATTTGGGTTCATCTTCGGCCAACGGCTCGAGGTCTATCACAAAAAGGCGAATAGCCAACCCTATCTGAGGTGCTGCCAGTCCGATGCCATCGGCATTGTACATGGTTTCGAACATATTGTCGATAAGCGTCTCCAGATTTGGGTAATCTTTTGTAATATCTTCTCCGACTTTCCTAAGCACCGGATGTCCGTATAAGTATATTGGTAATATCATTGTTTAATTATTTGCTTTGTAATCGTAAACTTTCCATGTACCCTTGCAGTATAATAGTCGCACTGATCTCGTCTACAAGGCTTTTGTTCTGTCTGTCTGTTTTCTTTAATCCTGCGTCCAGCATTGTTTTGTGTGCCAAGGCAGAAGTGAACCGCTCATCATAATATTCTATCTGCATATCGGGATAGAGAGATTGCAACTTCTTAACAAATGGACGGATATGCTTCATGTTTTCCGAATATTCGTTATTCATTTGTTTTGGCAAACCCACAATGATGCGCTCTACATCTTCTTTCTGCAAATATGTTTTCAGATAATCCAAAAGAGTATGGGTGGGCACAGTAGTCAGTCCGTTAGCTATTATCTTAAGTGTATCCGATACTGCGATACCTGTCCGCTTTGTTCCATAATCCAGAGCTAAATATCTTCCCATATTATTTCGGCAAAGGTAGAAAAAATATTTATTTCCCTCTAATATAAAGAAGTAAATATAATAAGCGTGTCATTTCTTTTGACTGCTTCGTCTTTCTCGGAGCATAATTTTGACACCTGACTCATCAATCATCTCTACATTTGTAACATCACGAAACAACAATTGTTTTGGGTCGGCATGCAAATCGTAACAATACAGGTCTTTCATAAAATATATACAGGTAGCAAGAACGAATCTTACTACCTGTACTTATCCGAAATCCAATATCAAATCTATCAGATGCCGAAACGGGCATTTACGTATAAAAGGGCAATCATCTTTCTTTTACCTTTTACCATCCTTTGTTCGGGTTCTTATCCCACCATAGTTTTGTACTATAGTTATCTTGTCCGCCTAGCAGTTTCACAGCCTCGTTGTAGTTCTGTGTATTATTGTTCTGCTCATCAGGCGGGAACGGAATACGAGAAGCGAATCTTGTTTTCAGATTTGCATCGGTATTCGAATTTACCAATACAGGGAAGAAACGTGGATATCCGGTACGGCGTTGTTCGCTCCATGCTTCTTGTCCCAGCGGATACATTGCAATCCACTTCTGAGTGATAACTCTCTCCAATTTGGTTTCGAACGGATCTGCATCGTTCCATTTTATTGTGATCGTGCTTATGGCTTTTGCTGCCAACGCAGGATCAGGATCGTTGTAGTCGCCCGGTTTGCTTACTGCATCTTGCAGATAGGCATCGGCTCCGCTTGCCAACCACTGAGAGAATGACAGCTTAACGCCTTCTTCGTAAAGCTCTTTGGCTGTACCACCCATATCCCAGCCTCTTAGAGCTCCTTCGGCTCTCAAGAATGCTACTTCCGAAGCAGGAAGCCACAATGTTGGTGCTGTTTGGGTATAAGTAGCAGACGAATATTTATCGGCCCAGTCTTTTCCCGGAACAGCAATACCTGTTCTCAAACCAAGATATTCAGGACCATTTGACACCTGACTTTTTGTAAAATATCTGGACAAACGGGGATCGCTATAGCCCGACAGATAGGCGATAATATCGGCACAAGCTCGCGAGTCGCCCCATGATGTCGTTACTGTCCAGATTGGATTTTGAGGGAATGCATTCTGTGCAATATCATTGTTGCTTACGATTACTCCCAATGTATGTTTTACGGCTTCTTCTGCTTTTTGTTTAGCAAGTTCGGGATTTGCATATACGATACGCATCGCCATACGAAGCTTGAGCGAGTTGGCATATTTTATCCATTTGGTAAAATCTCCGCTATATACTTTGTCAAATTTAGCCATCGCCGTATAGTTGGGGTTGGCAGCAACAAATGTTGTAAGCTCGGCAATAGCAGCATCCAGATCGGCAAGCATATTTTTGTATACGTCTTCCTGACTGTCGTAAGCCGAACCAAGGCTTCCTCCACCCACTTTGGAGTAAGGGATAGGTCCGTAGAGGTCTGTGATACGTTGCATAGACGTAACACGCAATATCTGAGCCCATGCATAAAGAGGACCTTCGCCTTTGGTTTGCTCCTTCACTTGTGTCCATCCACCATATACTTTTTCGAAAGCATCCTTAAACGGAGAGTTGATCCATCCGGCAGGTGCATTGAAAGTAGAGAAGTTTGAAGACCATGTATTTGCAATAGACAGATAGCGTCCGTATGGGTCACCGATAAGGTTTTCGCCCATCTGGTAAGCATTCTCCTGTGCAGGATACGCATAGTTGAGCATCTGAGGGAAAAATGCACCCAGCTTGTAGTAACCTTCAAGAATTTCCTTGTCGGTAGGTTGAGCAGGATTTCTGTTCATGTCTTCGAAATTGTCGGTACATGATACCAAAACAAGTGAGCACAACAGTGCTGAAGCAAGTCCTGTTTTTATCTTTTGAAATATATTGTTATTCATAATTTTAACTTTTAATATTGTATAAACAATAATCGTAATGAATTAATATTAGAACTCTACCTTAACGCTGAATCCCAAATTGCGAAGACTTGGCTGCATAAAGTAGTCGATACCCTGGAAGTAAGTTCCGGTAGAAGCTGTTGCTTCTGGATCGAAAGGAGCTTTGTTGTAGATCATCCACAGGTTACGCCCTACGAACGATACATTTACTTTCATTACATCGTTGAACCATTTACTAGGCAGGGTATAACCTACCGATACTTCTTGCAAACGAACGTTAGTGGCTTTGTAGATATAATCTGACAATAAGCCTTCGGTTTGTCCTGTTACAGAATAGTATTTGTAAGGGTCGATCTTCGTATTACCGATCATTACGCCTCCATTGTCTCTGGCAACGGCAGTGGCTTTAGTTACGCCGAATCCGTCCAAAATAGCCTGTGTAGGAGAAACAACGATACCGCCCAAACGTGCCGATACGAGGAATCCAAAGTTGATATCTTTCCATCTGAAGTCGTTTCTGAAGCCTAAGTTCCATTTAGGAAGCACCGAGCCCACTTTATCCATTGTGTTTTCGAGTTCAGGGCTACCGTTTTCGTTCAGAACGACAGCTCCTTTATCATCATATTTCAATTTTTTCTTAACATAGAAGTCGCCCATTGTACCGCCTGCCATCAAACGGAATTCTGAAGCTCCTATACCGCCCTGGGAAATAGACTCAAGTGTAACCATCTCTCCGGTAACAGGATCGGCATATTTACCGAGCTGTTTG
The DNA here is from genome assembly GCF_043392705.1 of Dysgonomonas sp. Shenzhen-Wh21. Taxonomy (NCBI): domain Bacteria; kingdom Pseudomonadati; phylum Bacteroidota; class Bacteroidia; order Bacteroidales; family Dysgonomonadaceae; genus Dysgonomonas; species Dysgonomonas sp. Shenzhen-Wh21. The sequence goes on along the minus strand of NZ_JAIXHZ010000078.1, from coordinate 129,803 downwards.
ATCGTATTTTTGTTGTAGCTGGCAGTAAAAGTCGAGTTCCAGTTGAAGTTACCCCATTTGTTGTCGGCTCCCAATGTGATTTCCACACCTTGGTTTTCTACATTACCTGTTTGTATATACATCGATGTATAGCCTGTAGTAGGAGATACAGGTACTTCAAGCGTCTGATTTTTGGTGTTAGACTTGTACCATGTCATGTCGAAGCTCAGTCTGTTGCCCCAGAATTTAGTGCTCAAACCTGCTTCCCACGATCCTGTTCTTTCAGGCTTAAGGTCTTTTATCGGCATATATGTGTTGGTTTTCCAGAAACCTCCCTGCTCGTCATATTCGTATGTCGGGATAGACAAGTTGCGAGGAATAGCCGAGCCTACCGAAGAGTAAGACCCACGTACTTTCATATACGAAATAAAGCTTGGCAATTTCACCATTTCGGATACCACACCCGAAACCCCTACCGATGGGTAGAAGAACGAGCTGTTGCTTGTGTTTGCAAGAGCAGAAGCCCAGTCGTTACGACCTGTCAATGTAAGGTACAACATGCTCTTCCAGCCTAGTTCCACATTGGCGAATACCGACTGTGTTTGTTCGTGCCAGCCGTCTTGTATCAATCTGGTTTTAGGTGCATTCTTGTCGATATTTGTTATCGCAAAGAAGTTAGGAATCATCAACGATGCACCATCTACGCCGCTTTCGTCGGAACGCATATCAGAGATACTTGTACCGATATTGGCAGACAAAGAGTAGTTGCCGAAGTACTTATTGATGTTCAACAACAAGTCGGCATACGCTTGTTTGTAGTCTTCTTTTGTAGACTTGAAACGTCCTGTTTCGGATGCAAACAATTGGTGAGTAGAAGCATAATTCTTCTGCGTGAAGTTATTCTGCGAATTGTCGAGACGAGCACGTCCCATTACATTCATCCAGTCGAAGATATTGTATTGCAGGTTTACGTTCATCATATAGCGGTCGCGCTTGTTTACCATTCTGTTGCGATTGATCACCCAATATGGGTTTTGCATACCTAAGCCTTGGTCTCCAAACTTCCACTGCTGAACGTTGTATCCCAATGCATCGCTATATACTTCATAGTTTTTGGCGTAGCTAAAATCTTCGCCTCTCGGATACGTATATATTGCAGTAAGCGGATTGTAGTATTGTCCCTGAGCCATCATATTCTGGTCTTTTTGCTTGATATAGCTAAAGCCGAAATCGAGGATCATTTTATCGTTCAAGAATTTAGTTGTATTCCTCAACGTTGCATTGTATTTCATATAATCGTTTTCAGGTATTATACCATTGGCTTTAGTAGAACCCAACGACATAAATGTCTGATTCTTGTCTGTACCTACCGACAGTGTAGCCGATGTTTGGGAAGTAGCACCTGTATCGAAAAAGTCTGAAGGATTGTAAGCGTATTTGTTTTGCACATCGCCCCAGCTCTTATACTCACCTGTTTTGTTTCCATATTTGTTTTGGAAATCAGGCATCACAAACGGACGAGAGAATGTAGTCTGGTTGGATATTGTCACTTTTGGTTTACCTGTAGCTCCCTTTTTGGTTGTGATCACAATCGCACCATTTGCAGCGTTAGACCCGTAAAGGGCAGCAGCGGCAGGACCGGTAAGCACCGACATGCTTTCGATATCGTCGGGGTTGAGGTCAGAGATTCCCTCTCCACGAGGCTGATCGGCATACTCATTGTTCTGATTCAATCCGCCATTGTTGGCGTTGAAGATAGGCACACCGTCTATCACGTACAATGCGTTGTTATCCTTTGTTATAGATTTAGAACCACGCATTACCACACGTGTAGCTCCACCGATACCGGCAGCAGATGCATTGATGTTTACACCGGCCACTTTACCCGACAGGGAGTTCATCAGGTTTACATCTTTTACTCCTGTAAGTTCATCGCCTTTTATTTCCTGCACATTGTAGCTCAATGCCTTTTGTGCTCTCTTGATACCCAAAGCAGTTACCACCACTTCGTCAAGGTTCACGTCGCTTTCTTTCAATACGACATCGAACGAAGTTTGACTTCCTACATTCAGCGTTTGCGAAACATAACCAATATAAGTTACTTCCAACGCTTTTCCTGCAGGAACTTTTATCGAGAAATTACCGTCAATGTCGGTCATTGTACCTGTAGTAGTCCCTTTTATGGCGACACTAACCCCGATGAGCGGTTCGCCATTCTTATCCTTTATAGTACCTGTTACCACCCTGTCTTGCTGAGTTGCACTCGTCTCTTTGGTATTTGCATTCGCCGAAAGGATGATATGTGCACCTTCCATGCTATAGCTGATATTTGTATTTTTCAACACATGATCAAGCACCTCCGCGGTGGGCTTATCTTTTACGTTCACAGTGGTTGTCTGATCTACACCAACCTTGTTATTGTAAATAAACAAATAGCTGGTTTGGCTTTCGATTTCGTTTAAGACTTTGGCTAACTTAACATTTTTCAGGTTCATTGTCACTCTTGCACTCTGAGAGTAAGAGTTTTCAGCAAATAAGAATTGTATGCTGCATAATAGACATAAAATAAAAACCCTCATGATTTTTGTCAATTGTTTTAATTCCGGATATTTTAAATAAAAAACATCCTTCAAATCATTATTTTTCATAGATTTGTTTTGTTAATGAGATTGATACTCTTTTTTATTAAAACTGTATTGGTTTCACGTGCCAAAAAATGTTGCAGCATTTTTTGGCACTTTTTGTTACGATCAGATATTTTTCATTGGCTTACATTTTAGAGTGATTGTATTTTTACTTGATATTAATGATATGGGTTTCAGGATCCCTTTGGTATTCAAATTTTATATCTCTTTGCAAAACCCGTAACGCATAGTCGATGCCGTCTACAAAACGGAACTTACCGGTGTACGAATATTTGCCTACATGCGTATTGTCTATATTGATTCTTAGTCCGTATATTTTTTCAAAGTCGCGCATAATACTGCCAAAAGAGGCATTATTGAAGCTGATCAAGCCCTCTTTCCATCGGTAGACATCATAGTCTTCGATACCCGAAACCTCGAGCTTGCCATTTCTCAAAACTGCTCTGGTGTTGGGGCTGAGGGTCAACGACTGGCTAGGGTCGGACGTAAGATCTACCTTTACCTTACCATCCATCAGTGTGGCCACAAAATCGTCTTCACCCGAATATGCCATCACATCAAACTTGGTTCCCAGTACGCTCACGTTTCCTTTCGATGTTTCTACTATAAAGGGTTTATCCTCGTTGTGCACCACCTCAAAATAGGCTTGCCCGTCGAGCTTTACGATACGTTGTTTTTTATTGAAAGATACCGGATATTCTATTTTGGTACGGGCATTGAGCCATACTTGTGTACCATCGGGCAAGGAAAGGTTTACATATTGCCCGGCAGGAACACTGATAGACTGCATTCCATAGTCTTCATTACTGTTTTTTATTTGCATGTACAGCAATCCGCTCATAAGCAAGATAGCAATAACAGCCGCCACTTTCATAAATGTACCAAACAGTATCCGTTTACGGTCTGTCGACGGTTCTTCTACCAATATGCTACTATCGGCAGTGATGCTGCTTTGGTCGTGATGCAGGATCAAGGCATCAAAAAGTTTTCTCTCCTGATAAAACTGCTCCTGATGCTGAGGCGATGCTTCAAACCATTCTTTTATCGTTTGATCTTCACTATCAGTAGTTAAACCTTCAAAAAACCTAAATAACAATTCTGAATCCATTTACTTTTTGCGACTATTTATATTTTTTCTATAAGAATGTCGTGTATAAGAATAACAAACGAAGGCAGTACATCCCTAGTCAAAATATTGTTAACAAATATTAAAAATGAAATTCGATTATAAGCAAGAGCTACTTATTCAGAATAAAGAAAAGCGCAATCCACGCCGAAAGGTAATCTTTCAGGTTTAGCCGAAGCAAGCTCAGGGCTTTTGAGATGTGAAATTCAACTCCTTTGGGTGTAATGCCAAACATTTCGGCTATTTCTTTATGCGATTTTTCTTTGTAACGGCTCTCAACAAATATATCGATTGTTCGCTGTGGTAGTTTGGCCAGTGTATCTCTCACAATCTGCTGTATCTCTTCGGAGAATATCTCTTCGGGGTCGCATGCTTCCAACGAACTGATACGCACATCAAGCTCCCATTGAGCATAGCTGCCCATATCGGTAAGTATCCGGCTTCTGCGTTCTGTTTGTTTGAGGTAGTTGAGGCATTTGTTTTTTATTATCGTCAATATATATGCCTCTATATTAGAATCTGCACTCAGGCTATCCTTATTGTCCCAATAAATCATGAAGGCCTCTGTGGTGAGGTCTTCCGCAACATCCATACTACGTACATACGAATTAGCAAAACGAACAAAGCGGTTATAGTATTTCGTGAAAAAACTATTAAACTTTGGATTTACAGGGTTAACCATTCATACATCATTTAGACAATACAAAAGTAGGAACTATTTAGAACCTGTTTAAATTTTCCACGAATATTTTTCTATGAATATTTCTCCGATTTTCTTCGTTCATTTTTAGTCTCTTTTTGTCCGCTTTATCCTTTTGTTCAACTTTAATAGCCTGCTATTATCGTTTCTCAAAAGAATAAATCATCCTGAAAACAGTTCTAAAAATTGGAACGAGCAAAATTCAAACAGACTCTTAAAATATCAACTGTAAGATTTCATTTTTTTGTAAATCTTTCACAACGGAAATATTAACACAAAATCTCACAATAAAAAGAGTCGGCACAACTGCTGCATACCGTATATCATTACCATACTCTATATTTGCCTTGCTTCACCCAATTAAGTGTCAAATATCACAAAACATTTCCATTAAAACAACATATATGCCAATTATCTAAAATACCTGAAAGCTATTCTATAAATAAAGAATTATGGCTAACTTGCAGCCGTTTTTCGCCGGGACGTAAACCCCGACATTTTTTCACCCAAAAACTTTCTGATGAAAGACTTTATAACACTGATAAGGAGGTTTGTACCTCCGTACAAAAGGCAAGTAGCACTAAATCTTGTGTTCAACATACTGAGTGCTATCCTCAATGTATTTTCTTTTGCGCTGATAGTACCTATACTCCGTATATTGTTTAAGGTAGACGAAAAGGTATACGAATACATGCCTGTGGATACTTCAAGCATCAGCACGATGCTCAACTATAAGGTTCTCGAAAACAACTTCTACGCATACCTTTCGGATATGATGGCCACACACTCGGGCGGAGCAGTATTGCTTGGCTTGGGGCTAACACTTGTGGTGATGACCTTATTCAAAACCGGTGCTACCTACCTCAGTGCTCACTATATTGTAGATGTACGCACAGGCGTGGTACGGGATATCCGCAAACAGATAAACGACAAAATACTATCGCTGCCTCTCGGTTTCTTCTCGGGAGAACGCAAAGGCGATATTATTGCACGTATGACAGGGGATGTAAACGAGGTGGAAAATTCGGTGATGAGTTCGCTCGATATGGTTACCAAAAACCCGATTATGATACTCGTATATCTGGGTACAATGCTTTTTATCAGTTGGGAACTTACCATCTTCGTATTGATACTACTACCTATAGCCGGATACATAATGGGCAAGGTAGGCAAAAGCCTCAAACGCAGATCGGTGACAGCACAAAACCAATGGGGAAGCCTTGTTTCGCAGATAGAAGAAACGCTGGGCGGACTGCGTATCATCAAAGCATTCAATGCCGAGTCGAAGATGAAAACCCGTTTCGACTCGTCTAACAATATTTTCAGAAACATGTCGAACAAGATCGCTCGCCGCCAACAGATGGCACACCCCATGAGCGAATTCTTGGGAACGATTGCAGTGGTTTGTGTACTTTGGTTTGGAGGAACGCTTATATTAGACGGATCGGGATCAATGGACGCATCGAAGTTTATTTATTACCTGACTATATTTTATCTGATCATCAATCCGGCCAAAGACCTATCCAAATCGGTTTACGCCATACAAAAAGGGATGGCTTCGGTTGAACGTATCGACAAGATACTAAAAGCAGAGAATAACATTAAAAATCCTGCTAATCCGAAACCAATATCACTAAAAGAATCGATCACCTACAGAAATGTAGAATTCAAATACGAAACCAGTCATTGGATCATCAAGAATGTAAGCCTCACCATTCCTAAAGGGAAAACAGTTGCCCTTGTGGGACAATCGGGCTCGGGCAAATCTACGATGGCCGACCTCCTACCCCGTTTTTATGACGTAAACAAGGGAGGTATCTATATCGACGATATAAACATCAAGGATGCCGATGTGCACGACCTCCGCTCGCTGATGGGTAATGTAAATCAGGAAGCAATCCTTTTCAACGATACATTCTACAACAACATTGCGTTTGGTGTAGATGACGCCACAATGGAAAGAGTGGTAGAGGCAGCCAAGATAGCCAATGCCCACGATTTTATCATTGCCACCGAAGAAAGATACAACACGAATATAGGCGACCGGGGCAGCAAACTGTCGGGCGGTCAACGCCAACGCATCAGCATTGCCCGCGCCATCCTCAAGAACCCTCAGATACTGATTCTCGACGAAGCCACATCGGCACTCGACACCGAATCGGAACGCCTGGTACAGGATGCGCTCGACAACCTGATGAAGAACCGCACCACGCTGGTTATCGCTCACCGCCTTTCTACAATAAAGAATGCGGACGAAATATGTGTGATGCACGAAGGCGAAATTGTAGAACGTGGACATCACGACGAGCTGTTCGAAAAGAATGGCTACTATCGTAAACTGTGCGACATGCAGCAGTTTTGAGCCCCTCCAACCTCCCCGAAGGGAGGCTTTGTACAAAGAGGGTTATATAAGAATTTTTTATTCCGGTTCCCCCTCCGGAGGTATAGGGGGCTGACAACAATGGGAAAAAATAAGCTTGCCAAATTTGCCAACATGGAGGAATACCCGCACGTATTCCAATATCCGTTTGCCGTTTTGCAGGAAAAAGGATTTGAGATGAAAGGGAAGTGGAACTCGCTTTTCTTCAAGAACGACAACCCGATAGTCCTCGAACTGGGCTGCGGCAAAGGCGAATACACCGTAGGGCTTGCCAAGCTATATCCGAACAAAAATTTCATAGGAGTAGATATAAAAGGCGCACGCATGTGGACAGGGGCAAAGCAGTCTCTTGAAGCCGGCATGCAAAATGTCGCATTCTTGCGCACGCACATAGAACTGATAACGCACTTCTTTGCAGCGGGCGAAGTGTCTGAAATATGGATCACCTTCCCCGACCCGCAAATGAGCAAGGTAAACAAGCGGATGACCTCTACCCGCTTTATGAAGCTGTACCGTGAGATTTTGTCCGACAAGGGTATTGTACACCTCAAAACAGACAGCAACTTCATGTACACCTACACCAGCGAGATGGTGAAAGCAAACGCTTTGCCTGTACTGTTCGAAACGGACGATCTGTATCACTCTCAGCTTGTGGACGATATACTTAAAATACAAACCTACTATGAACAACAATGGCTGGCAAGGGGTTTAAATATCAAGTATATAAAATTTGAATGTCAACATCGCGACCACTGGATAGAACCCGACATAGAGATCGAAAAAGACGACTATCGCAGCTTTGGGCGAAGTAATATATTAAATCAATCAACTAAAAATGGCTAATATATATCCTAAATTAATTATCGACGCACTGCGCAATGTGCGTTATCCCGGCACAGGGAAGGATATCGTAGAAATGGGATTTGTGTCCGACGATATCCACATCGACGGAATGAAAGTAAGCTTTTCTCTACTTTTCGAAAAAGCGAACGACCCGTTTATCAAATCGATAGTGAAAGCTGCCGAAACAGCTATCCTGACTTACGTTGACCCCAATGTCGACATAAAAGGAAATATTGAAGTAAAAACCCAACAGGTAGAAGCACCCAAACCGGTGAAAGCACTGCCTCAGGTAAAAAATATCATTGCCATATCGTCCGGAAAAGGCGGTGTAGGCAAAAGCACCGTATCGGTAAATCTGGCGGTTGCCCTTGCCAAGAAAGGCTACAAGGTGGGCTTGCTCGATGCCGATATCTTCGGACCTTCGTTACCCAAAATGTTTGACGAAGAAGAAGCTCGCCCGTTTCTTGAACCGATTGACGGAAAAGAATACATCGTTCCGATAGAAAAGTATGGCGTGAAAATGCTTTCGATAGGTTTCTTTGTAAACAGAGACGACGCTGTAGTATGGCGTGGAGCAATGGCAGGCAATGCATTGAAGCAACTGATAAACGACGGTAACTGGGGCGAACTCGATTATTTCCTTATCGACTTTCCACCCGGAACAAGCGACATTCACCTCACACTGGTGCAAACGCTTGCAATAACCGGAGCGGTAGTAGTCAGCACCCCTCAGCAGGTAGCACTTGCCGATGCCCGCAAGGGAATCAATATGTTTACCAACGAAAAGGTAGATGTGCCTATCCTCGGCATGGTAGAGAACATGGCATGGTTTACTCCTGCCGAACTGCCTGAAAACAAGTATTTCATCTTCGGCAAAGAAGGTGCAAAAAATCTGGCAGAAGAAATGAATGTACCATTACTAGGACAAATACCTATTGTACAAAGCATTTGCGAAGGTGGCGACAAGGGTGTGCCTGTAGCATTGAACGAAAACACGATCACGGGAATGGCGTTTGCACATCTTGCCGATAACTTTATCAGTTCGGTAGAAAAACGCAATGCAGAAAAAGCCCCTACTCAAAAAGTAGAGATACATAATAGATAAGGTACAAGCTGAAGATATTTATCAGATCAATGATTAAAAGCATCTCCACTATTTTAGTAGAGATGCTTCGTTTATAATAATAAGGTATAGGAAATACACTGTCAATGACTAGAAGTATTTTTATCCCAACGGTTTTATCAGCGACCAGTGGTTATGGATTATTTTCCACTCAGCCTTGTCGTTCAATTGATACACTTCGGTACAATTCCATCGGTAAAGCTCTTCGCCGGAATAAGAAATCAGATTATATGTCAACACAGCCGTTTGTGGATATACCTGTACCACAGGGTCTATCATTTCGTAACGCTCTACCTGAAAATTATTTCTCATACTCTCATACAACTCTTTTATTCTCTCAAAGCCGTCAAGCCTTTTTTCCTGATACGGATCAAAATAGGTAAAGTCAGGAGAGTAAATAGCCAGATAACCGTCAGGGTTTCCTGTGTTCCAAAGCTCCAAAGCTGCAACTTCCATTTCGATGATCTTTTTCTTGATGATTTCTTTATCCATGTCTTTTGTTATTAGATTATGTATTCTTTATCATTTCACTTCTCTGTCATTCTGAGTGTAAGAAAGACTCCCGACTCATTTTAATAAAATAGATATTTATTAGACAAAAATAGAGATCGTTTGCCTATTTATCAGGATATAAACTACGGAGAAAATAGCACTTTTCAACGTTTTTCACTATTGCGATATTGCAGCGGTGTGGAGTGGGTATATTTTCTAAAAAAGCGAATAAAATAAGAAGAAGTCTCAAAATTAAGATGCTCGGCTATTTCAGATACAGACAAATTGGAATACGCCAGCATCTTTTTTGCTTCCGCAAGTATCTTGTTCTGAATATAGAGCTTTGCATTTACACCCATCGCCTTTTTCACGATGGCGTTCAGATAATTAGGTGTTATACACAGCTTGTCGGCATAATACGCTGTGTCGTGAAACTCCCTGAAGTCTTTATCTACCGCTTCGACAAAAGAATCGACATGTCTGCTCGGCATTACCCGCATTTCGCTTTCACCTTCATTTTGCTTTTTGTATTCACGGTCGAGGAGCATCAGTATTTCATAAAGCAATGCCCTTAATATATGTTTGTCTTTCGACTGATAGTCTTGCATTTCGGCTGTTATATTGCCAACAAGATATACTATCCGTTCCTTTATAGCAGCAATACTTATCTTATGAATCTTTCTTTGTGTTCCGAAATACGAAAGGCTTTGCAGAAAGAGTGGGTCGTTGAAAAAAGAAAGTAGAAATTCACCTTCAAAAATTAGCGCATAGCCATCCGGCGTATTTTCGCTTTTTATCCATGCACGCACATCTCCGGGCTTTGAGAAAACAACATCGCCACTATCCAACGTGTATTTGCTATTGTTGAGACCAAACGCCACATTATCACTCTCTATAAAAGTAATGTCATAATAAGATAATGTGTGTACAGGATCTTTTTGTATATACTTCTGTATATCTGCAAGCCTGACAACATCGATAAGGAGTTCTTCTCCGTATTTTGTTTTATGAAAATTATATACAGGTATTGATTTCATTCCTTTTAACAATATACAAATCTACAAAAAATCGTTACAGATGATACGAAGCGAAAGCAAAATTCATTTCTGCCTGAAATTAAAATAGACTTTTACAAAATGTAACTTTTTTCTTTTATAGAAAATCTTTAACTTCGAAGCTAATATCATCAAATAAATATCTGATATACATGAACATTAAATTGCTGCAAACTGACATCGTATGGCAGAAGCCTGAAGCCAACAGAGATCATGTAGAGAATTTGATAGATTCGTTATCAGATTCTACAGACCTTGTCGTTTTACCCGAAATGTTCACCACCGGTTTTTGCACATCACCCAAAGGTGCAGCCGAAAAAGCTGATACAGATACACTGCTGTGGATGCAATCCATTGCTTTACGCCGCAATATGGCTTTGGCAGGAAGTGTAGCCACCGAAGAGAATGGAAAATACTACAACCGCTTTTATTTCGTCAAACCCGACGGAAGCTATGCGACATATAACAAACGACATCTGTTTACCTTTGCGGGAGAACATAAAGAATACACCGCCGGAGAAGAAAGAGTCGTTGTAGAATACCACGGTTTCCGCATTCTGTTGCAGATATGTTATGATGTACGCTTTCCTGTTTATTCGCGCAACAGGGGTGACTATGACATGATAATATATGTAGCCAACTGGCCTACCGTACGTTTGGATGCATGGAATACCCTAGTGCGGGCTCGTGCCATAGAAAACGTTTGTTATGTAGCAGCCGTAAACCGCACAGGCAGCGACCCTTATGTACAATACAGCGGGGGAACAGCCCTTTACGACTTTATGGGCAAAACCATCGCTGAAGCCGGAACAGAAGAAGATATTGTAAGCGGAACAATCGACATGCAAGATTTAATCAGGTTCAGAAATAAATTTCCGGCACTGCAAGACGCAGATCAATTTAAACTAATATAAGATTTTGTCAAGCGGAGGGGCGAAGCATCTCATCCGTTTATCGCAGGAAATTATTCCTTCTTATAACTGTAATTTGTTAAATCGAAACAATCTCAAGCAACAATAATTTTTGAAGGTATCCACCGCCTCATCAAGGTAATTAGCTTATTACTAAGCAAAACATGTTGTTTAACATATAAAAAACATCATAAAACAAGCACGGAGGTGAGCCAAATGTTAATTTAACTCCTCCATTGTTATTTTTACTTAAAACGTTTTTTTAACGGTAAGAAAATCAATAAAAAATAGATCGAAAAAGGATTAAATTTTGTAAATTCAAAACAATTTTTAGTTCGGAGCGGAAACTGATAAACAAACATATTTTCAGTTGGTATTTTAGGGAGAGAGTATGTTTGTTATTGTCTATCTAAATACAATTTTTTATCATGAAAAAACTAAAAAATGTTGGTCTACTGATTGGTCTGCTTCTTGGTGTTAACCTATCTACGTTTGCAAGCGAAGCCGACCTGGCGATTCCTGATCTCCATGAGGGCACCTTCCACATCTTTGGAACTGCGATTACTTCATGGGATTTTTTATTTTATGGTGCACTGATCATTGCTGGAACATTATGTTTCAGTCTTCTCTTGTTCCGTCAGGTCAAGAGATTACCTGCTCACGACTCTATGCTCAAAGTAGCTGCTACTATTTACGCCACTTGCCGGACATATCTGATCCAGCAAGGTAAATTCCTTCTGATGTTGTTTGCATTGATTGCCCTTGTGCTATGCATCTACTTCTTCGGATTGATCGGGCAGTCTTTCGGGGTTGTTATTCAAGTCTTGTTATTCTCCATTGTAGGTATGGCAGGGTCTTACACTGTGGCTTGGTTTGGTATTCGTGTAAATACCTATGCCAATGCACGCACCGCATTTGCTTCGTTAAAAGGACGTCCGTTGGATGTCGTTAATATACCGTTGAAGGCCGGCATGAGCGTCGGTCTGTTCCTCATCTCTCTCGAGCTGGTACTTATGGTTATTATCCTTCTTTTTGTGCCTCGCGAAATAGTAGGTATCTGCTTCTTGGGATTTGCTATTGGCGAATCGCTTGCAGCAAGTGCCTTGCGTATTGCCGGAGGTATATTTACCAAAATTGCCGACATCGGTTCCGACCTGATGAAGGTTGTTTTCAAGGTAAAAGAAGACGATCCCCGCAATCCGGGTGTGATAGCCGACTGTACAGGCGACAATGCCGGTGACAGTGTAGGCCCTACAGCCGACGGATTTGAAACATACGGTGTAACAGGGGTTGCTCTGATTGCATTTATCACATTAGCCGTAGAAGATCCGCATATTCAGGCTAAACTGATAGTATGGATATTCGGAATGCGTTTCTTGATGGACTTCTTGTCGGGATGTGCATTCTTTATCAATCAGGCTATATCGAAAAGACTATACGGAAATAAAAAAGAATTCGACTTCGAGTCTCCTTTGATGCGCCTCATCATTATCGCCGCTGTTCTTTGTATCTCGGCGAGCTTCTTTATGAGCCACCTATTGCTAGGCGATATGGTAGAAATCACAGGCAACCCGGCAAATGGCAGCCTTTGGTGGAAATTGGCAATTATTATCAGCTGCGGTACACTTGCTGCGGTATTGATTCCTGAGTTTACGAAGTTCTTTACCAGTTCCAAATCGAAACATGTGAAAGAAATCGTCACCGCTTCACGCGAAGGAGGCCCGTCACTGAATATCCTATCGGGTATTGTAGCCGGTTATTTCGGAGCATTCTGGACAGGATTGCTTATCGCAGCGCTGATGACAGGTGCATTTTTTACCGCACAGATGGGATTGGACGCCATATTAGGCCCTCACGCCTCTATCTTTGCATTCGGGTTGGTTGCATTCGGGTTCTTATGTATGGGCCCTGTAACCATTGCCGTAGACAGCTATGGCCCTGTAACAGACAATGCCCAATCGGTATTCGAATTGTCGCAAATAGAAAGCATTCCGAATATATCTGAGGAGATAAAGAATGAATATGGTTTTACACCTAATTTCGAAAACGGAAAACATTTTCTCGAAGCAAATGACTCGGCAGGAAACACCTTCAAGGCTACAGCCAAACCGGTATTGATCGGAACAGCCGTAGTAGGTGCTACAACGATGATATTCTCCATCATCTTGCTGCTCGAAAAAGTAGGGCTGCTGAAACTGTCTCTAACCGATGCGCCGGTACTTCTCGGGCTGATCTGTGGTGGTGCTGTTATCTTCTGGTTTAGTGGTTCTTCTATGCAAGCCGTTACCACAGGAGCTTATCGTGCTGTAGAATTCATCAAACGCACATTCGATATCACCAAAAAAGAAGCAGACATCGAAGATTCTATCGCCGTGGTCAAGATTTGTACCCAATATGCACAAAAAGGGATGTGGAACATATTTATCGCCCTTATTTCGCTCACATTGGCATTTGCATTCCTCGACCCTAACTTCTTTGTGGCTTACCTTGTATCTATCGCTGTATTCGGATTGTTCCAGGCCATCTACATGGCTAATGCGGGAGGTAGCTGGGATAACGCTAAGAAAGTAGTAGAAGTAGACTTGAAAGAAAAGAACACTCCTCTGCACGAAGCGGCAGTAATAGGAGACACTGTGGGCGACCCATTCAAAGATACTTCGTCCGTATCGTTAAACCCTATCATCAAGTTCTCTACCCTATTCGGATTGTTGGCAACAGAAATCTGTATAGAAATGCGCTCCAATCCCGATAGTGATTATTCTATATTTATTGCTATACCATTCTTAATTCTGGGCTTGGTATTTGTTTGGCGTTCATTCTATCGGATGAGAATCCCAATAAAGACTGCATAGCAGCTTGATGTAAAATATTGAAATCTGTATATAATAAATAGGGATAATCTTTAGCGATTATCCCTATTGTTTGTTTAAGCGATTAGTCTATCGGTAATTCTGTGGATATGGCAATCCTGTTCCAGCCATTGATAACCACCGCAGCCATTATTACCTCAGCGAGTTTAGATACTCCCAATATCTTTTCTGCTTGTTGATATGTTTCAGCCGAAACACCTCCTTTGCTGATAAGGGTAACCTCTTCTGTCAGACGAAGTATTGCCTTCTCGCTTTCAGAATATAAGTTGCCTGCTTCATGCCATGCGTTCAACAAATAGATACGTTGTTCAGTTTCCCCGATTTTACGAGCATCACGGGTATGCATGTTCAGGCAAAAGGCACAACCATTGATTTGCGAAGCTCTTATTTTAATCAACTCCTTTTCGATAGGAGTCAGAGATGTTTGTTGTAAAGCATTTTCGAGAGACATCATTGCTTTGTATAGCTCGGGGGCAGCTTTGTACATATTCAGTCTTTTATTTTCCATTTTCAATATCTTTTTTTGAATTAGTAATACAAAATTAGCCATTCCAACAGACTAGAATCTTAAACTGGTTTAAGAAAGAGATCTTTCTCTATCCATCGACAGAAAAAGAGATTAAAAAAACATAATCTTATGAAAAAGAAGCTATTTCAAAGAGGTTCTCAATCGCACAGATTGGAAAAAACGGCTTTTTTTCGTATATTACTAGCGTGATTAAAAAATAAATATATTATGGCATTAAAAGAAAAGATAAAAAAACTGGCAACTGTAACAGCAGGGCCTTGTGTTAGTATCTCTCTTAATACACACAGAACACGCCCTGCCAGCGATAAAGATAAAATATTGTTGAAAAACCTGCTTTCGCAAGCAGAAAAGCAAATAGTTGCCGAATATGGAAAAAGAACAGCAGCTCCCCTTCTAGAGAAGATAGCGACTGTAGAAAATAGAGTGAACGAGAACAACAATCTCGACAGCCTTCATGTATTCTTATCGAACGACATGGAGGAAATCATCAGAACATCGTGGACTGTACCCGAAGATAGGTTAAACATTAGCAGCACATTCAATCTGCGCCCACTGATAAAAGCGTACAACCGCAGCAAAGAATACCTGATACTTGTATTATCGCAAGGAGGGGTACAGCTATATAAAGCATTAGGAGACGGAATTGAAGAAGAGGTAAAGAGCGATGGGTTTCCATTTGAAGGATCGCCGTATTACATACCCAACAGGGCAGAGAGAAGCAATGCTAAGCGTGTAGACGACCTTGTCCGTGAGTTCTTCAATCAGGTTGATAAAGCCGTGGTGAAAGTAAATCAGGAAACCGAGCTGGAGTGTGTCGTTGTTTCTACCGAAGACAATTTCAGTAAACTGATGCAAGTAGCCGATAAGCCCGACATCTATATAGGATACACATCGATAGACTACAACAACTCGAAGCCACACGATGTAGTCAAACCCGGCTGGGAGATAATGAAACAGTATATGCACGAACACAGGTCGGAAGCCATTGTAGAAATGAAAGAAGCAATATCGAAGCATAAAGTTCTTACCGATTTGCAAGAAATCTACCGGGCTGCAATAGATGGAAATGGCGAGATGCTGATCGTATACGACAAGTTTTCGCAACCCGTGAGGATGATAGATGAGCGGAACTTCGAACTGGTAAAAGAGGCGAATCAGCCGGACGTAATCGATGATATTGTGAGCGATATAGCATGGGAAGTGCTATCTAAAGGCGGAAAAGTATTTTTCACCATGCAAGACGAAATAAAGGAATTGGACAAGATAGCCCTTAGAACAAGATATTAAGTTATGTAAAAGTGGCGTCTTCGGTATAAAAAAAATAAGCGGATATCATTCATTTGATATCCGCTTATTCATACACATAGACTGCTTGCTTATAGTATATATTAGCTCATAGAGCAGTTAATCGGTTTCAATTGTTTGAAGAAGTCGTTACCCTTGTCGTCTACCAAGATGAATGCAGGGAAATCTTCTACTTCTATTTTCCATATCGCTTCCATTCCCAATTCAGGATATTCGAGACACTCAAGGCTCTTTATGCTATTCTGAGCAAGTATTGCAGCCGGGCCGCCTATACTTCCCAGATAGAATCCGCCGTGCTTGTGACAAGCGTCTGTTACCTGTTGGCTACGGTTACCTTTAGCAATCATTATCATGCTGCCGCCATTAGCTTGGAATGCGTCTACATACGAGTCCATACGACCTGCTGTAGTAGGTCCCATCGAACCGCTTGCATATCCTTTAGGCGTTTTTGCAGGCCCTGCATAGTAGATCGGATGATCTTTGATGTATTGAGGAAGCCCTTCGCCCTTATCGATACGCTCCTGAAGCTTAGCATGGGCAATATCACGTCCTACGATGATTGTACCGGTGAGTGACAAACGTGTAGAAACAGGATATTTAGACAGCTCTTCAAGTATTTCCTTCATCGGACGGTTGAGGTCTATTTTCACACCTCCTGCTTCGCCGGCATTACGCAATTCTTCTGGAATAAGCCTTGTTGGATTATCTTCCATTTTTTCGAGCCATATACCGTCTTTGTTGATCTTTCCTTTTATATTTCTGTCGGCCGAACAAGAAACACCCATGCCCACAGGGCAAGATGCACCGTGACGAGGCAAACGAACCACACGGATATCGTGAGCAAAGAATTTACCTCCAAATTGCGCTCCAAGCCCTAGCTCCTGAGCAGCCTTCAGTAGTTTGGCTTCCATTTCCAAATCACGGAACGCACGTCCACCTTCGTTACCCGAAGTAGGAAGACCATCATAATATTTAGTAGAAGCCAGCTTAACTGTTTTCAGATTGGTTTCGGCTGATGTACCGCCAATAACAAATGCGATATGGTAAGGAGGACATGCTGCTGTACCCAACGATTTCATTTTTTCGATCAGGAACGGCTCTAGTTTCTCAGGTGTAAGCAATGCTTTTGTTTCCTGATAGAGATATGTTTTGTTTGCAGAACCACCACCCTTAGCTACAAAAAGGAATTTATATTCATTTCCGTTTACGGCATACAGGTCTATTTGCGCAGGCAGGTTGGTTCCTGTATTCACCTCATTGTACATATCCAAAGGCGCATTTTGCGAATAGCGCAGGTTGTCTTCGGTAAATGTATTGTACACACCCTTCGACAAGGCTTCCTCGTCGTTGCCGCCTGTCCACACATTTTGTCCTTTCTTACCCATAATGATGGCTGTTCCTGTATCCTGACAGAAAGGGAGCACCCCTTTTGCCGAAATTTCGGAATTGCGCAAGAATGTAAGCGCCACAAATTTATCATTGTCGCTGGCATCGGGATCAGACAATATCTTTGCCACTTGCTCTTGATGCTCGGGGCGTAATAAGAATTCTACATCGTGAAAAGCATGTTGCGCCAGTAAAGTAAGAGCCTCAGGTTGTACTTTCAGCATCTCTTGTCCTTCAAAATTAGCTGTAGAAACATGATCTTTGGAGAGTAAATAATACTCTGTGGTATCCTTCTCTAATGGAAACGTTTCTTGGTACTTAAATGATGGTGTTGCCATGATTAATATTTTAATAGTTGATTTATTTTACGCAAAAGTACGAAAATAAAGGCAGTGTTTCAAACATAAGAAGTTTATAAAAGATTAAAAAGCCACCTTATTTATACTAAAAAATGTAAGACCCATTATCATTCACGAAAAATCTTGTATATTTGCGCATTATATACTTAAGTAAAAGATTATTGACGTATATATAAATTTCAAAAGCGAACACAAACAAATGAATTTAAGCAAATATATCATACTCGTTTTGATAGCATCACTCCTTCCTTTTTTAGCTTATGCCCAAAAAAAAGGAAACAAATATATAGTGACTACAAAAGACACAACGCTGATCGTTAGCAACAGAGGCGAAAAAGACCCCCAGAACAAATTTTTGTTTAATAAAATGGGAGCGGATGCAGACTCCGTTTCAGCTATCCTAAAGTCAGACTATAACTCGCTGGAAGGTGCACTTATGGATATCGACAGACTGATAGGACAAATAGAAAAAGACCAAATTCTATTGAAAACGGGCAACACAAGCTTAGCTTATCGTCTATCGAAAGCGAATATAGATAGCCGCGACAAAGAAAAGAGAGCACGCATAATAGCGGATAGCATTCAGCAGGAAATGCTGAAAAAATCTGCCGACGAGTTGGCTCAGGAATATGTTAAGTATGGCAACAAACCTTTATACTTTATCAATGGTACAAGGGTACAGTCGGAAGTTGTAGATCGACTATCACCTAACGATGTAGTGAAGCGTGATTTTATAATACAAAATACAGCATCGGGCAATCCGAATGGCGAAGTATGGATTACCGTTACCGAGAGGGCTATCAACAAGCTCAATTTGTGGGCAACCGAAAAGAGCTCCGACAATTACGTGTATCCGTCACCGATAATGCCAACGCCAACAGTGAATACCAAAACAACAGACAGAAAAGAGGAAAAAGCACCTAAACGTTCTGTAAGAAGAATAAAGTCTGACAGGGCAGAGCAATATAACGACAATCGACAGACTGTAACATCGCCTGTATATCAGCCCGAACCGACAACAGCAGAGCAAAAAACGAACAATCCTGCTCAGCAACCGACACAAGGTGCAGCAAATAAGAATATTAAAACAAAAAAAGATAACACCTCAGTACTTAGTGGCGACCGCCGAACTATCGTAAGAGCCAGAACGGTGAACAACGAGGAGGTGAAAGTAAACGAGCCTGAAGGCAATACAGAAAACCAATCGAATTAGAAGGTCTGATCTAAGACACTGGAAATAACAACCGGAAAGTGCGTATACTCAAGTGTATGCACTTTTTTTGCGACATCCTCATAGGTATCGCTTTTCAGCACAGGGCATTTTGCCTGAAAAATAATAGCCCCCTCATCGTAATTCTCATTCACATAATGTATCGTAATGCCCGACTCTGTTTCTCCGGCTTCTACTACAGCCTTATGAACATTGTCGCCATACATCCCTTTACCGCCAAACTTAGGTAAAAGCGCGGGGTGGATATTTACTATCTTACCGGGATATGCTTCTAATATATTGTGGGGAACTTTGAGCAGGAAACCTGCGAGAACAATAAAGTCTATTTTATTCTCTTTCAGGCAGTCGAGCACAGCATCAGATGTTTCGAACTCGTTTTTGGAGAAGGTAACCGATTTTATTCCCAGCTTGTTTGCACGCTCGTGCACATAAGCATCTTTCTTATTTGATATTATAAGCGGAATGGAAACAGTATTACTCTCTGCGAAGTAGTTTGCTATGTTCTCGGCATTAGACCCTGAACCTGAGGCAAAAATAGCGATTTTAATCATGAGTGTTTTTTTGCGATTATGCACACAAGTAAAAAATATGTGCAATTTTAACTATTTTATCCATAAAATATTTGTAACATATAGATAAAAAACTGTTACTTTGCATCGACAAAATTAAAAATAAAAAATTTATTATTAATCAAAACTAAAAATTATGTCAGAAGTAGCATCAAAAGTGAAAGCAATCATTGTTGATAAGTTAGGTGTTGAAGAGTCTGAAGTTACTGATACTGCTAGCTTTACAAATGACTTGGGAGCAGATTCACTTGACACAGTAGAATTAATCATGGAATTTGAAAAAGAATTCGGTATTTCTATTCCAGATGATCAGACTGAAAAAATCGCTACAGTGGGAGATGCTGTCTCTTACATTGAAGCAAATGCAAAATAATCTTTTTTCCAATAGTCATTTATGGAATTTAAAAGAGTAGTAGTAACAGGTCTAGGCTCGGTAACTCCGTTAGGCAACGATGTCCCAACTACTTGGGAGAATGCTTTGAAAGGAATGAGTGGGGCTGGACCTATTACTCATTTTGATGCGTCAAAATTTAAAACACAGTTTGCTTGCGAAGTTAAAGATTTCGATCCGTCAGGATTGATGGATAGAAAAGAAATCCGCAAGTGTGACAGATATACATTATTGGCTATCGGTTCGTCCGAAGAAGCCATAAAAGATTCAAAACTTGATTTTGAAAATGAAAACTGTGACAGAATCGGTGTTATATTTTCGGCAGGTATAGGTGGTATCAAGACTTTTGAAGAAGAAGTTGCATACTACTATACACACGAAGATATGGGACCTAAGTTCAACCCGTTCTTTATCCCTAAGATGATTTCGGATATTGCAGCCGGATTGATTTCGATACGTCACGGTCTTCGTGGACCTAACTTTGGAACTGTTTCTGCCTGTGCTTCATCTACACATAGTTCTATCATCGCATTCGACCAAATCCGTTTGGGCAAGGCAGATGTAATGGTAGTCGGAGGAGCCGAAGCAGCAATCACTCCGGCGGGTGTTGGTGGTTTTAATGCAATGACAGCTTTGTCTACACGTAACGATTCTCCTCAAACAGCATCTCGTCCGTTCAGCAAGAGCCGCGACGGGTTTGTAATAGGAGAAGGTTCGGCATGTCTTATTTTCGAAGAATTGGAGCATGCGCTTGCACGTGGAGCAAAAATATATGCTGAAGTTGTAGGAGGCGGAATGTCTGCCGACGCTTATCACCTCACAGCGTCACATCCCGAAGGGCTGGGAGCGAAACTAGTAATGAAAAATGCGCTTGAAGATGCCCACATGAACCCAAGTGAGCTTGATTACGTAAACGTACATGGAACATCAACTCCGGTTGGCGACCCATCAGAAATCAAAGCAATCAAAGAGGTATTTGGTGAGCATGCTTATAACCTGAATATCAGTTCTACAAAATCCATGACAGGTCACCTTTTAGGTGCTGCGGGAGCATTGGAAGCAATCTTCTGCGTACTGTCGGTACAGAATGATATAATTCCGCCAACAATCAATTTCACCGAAGGAGACGAAGATACTGAAATTGATTATAAGCTGAACCTAACATTTAATAAGGCTGAGAAAAGGACTGTAAACGCAGCACTCTCAAACACATTCGGTTTTGGAGGACATAATGCTTGTATAATAGTAAAGAAGTTCAAGAAATAAGTCGCGTGCTTAGAAAGATATATCGTGGAATAAGGCTTCTTCCTAAAAGAGGGAAGGAGCCTTATGTTTCTTTTTACAAAATATTTGGGTTCTATCCGTACAACATAACGCTCTATGAGCAAGCTCTTTTGCACAAATCTTCTTCTATAAAGTTGAAAGACGGCAAATGGATCAACAACGAGCGGCTCGAGTTTTTGGGCGATGCCATCCTCGATGCTATTGTTGCCGATATTGTATTCAAGGAGTTTGAATATAAGAAGGAGGGATTCCTTACCAATATGCGTTCGAAGATCGTCCAACGTGAAACTTTAAACAAATTAGCACTCGAATTGGGTATCGACAAACTAATAAAAACATCTGCCCGCAATACAACACCCAATACCCACATGTATGGCAACGCACTGGAGGCATTGATAGGTGCTATCTATTTAGATCAGGGATACAGGGTGTCGAAGAAGTTTGTTCTCGAACGCCTCATCAAAGAACACCTGAATATAGACACGGTAGCCGAGCAGGAGGCAAACTACAAGTCGCGACTGATAGAATGGAGCCAAAAGCAAAAAATATCGGTCAGCTTCGATCTCGTCGACAGCTTTGTAGACGAAAACAACACCCCTATTTTCAAAACTGCCGTTGTGATACTCGGCGAGCAAGCCGGACTGGGAACAGGCTACTCGAAGAAAGAATCGCAACAAAAGGCAGCAAAAGAAGCTTTCAACAAGCTTCAACGTGACAACAATTTCCGCAACCACATACTGCAACTGTACGAGAAACAACAGCAATTGCAAAACGAAGTATATGTGAATATGCAAGACAAAGCGGAAACGGATGTGGAGACGGAAGCCAAAACCGAATCCGAAGCGATTTCGGAAAAGTAATCCTACTTTCCATCCTTTATTTTAGCAATATTCATCGAACAAATCGCCCTGTTTGTCGAACTTGCTTGTATTTTCTTCGTAAAGATTATAATATTATTGTCTTAATTCACACAAGACCAATAATATGAATTCTAGAAAAATCTTTATTTTATTTTTTACAGCATGTTGCATGCTTCTAATAGCGTGTAGCAACGACAATGAATCTGTTAATGACGATGATGATGAAATCGTTATTGATGAAGACTTCACTACCAACACAAAGGATACAACCTTTGTGGATGCCGTTACTATTGCCTATACCGATAATATCGTAACGATTACAAACCCTTACGAAAATGAAGGGGTAAGCATAACCCAATCGAACGGAAATGTGGTGGTAACATCTACAAACACAACCACAGAAATCAACTATGTACTTTCGGGAACGATAAAGAGTGGTTCTTTCAAAATTTATAGCGATTACAAGTTCGGGTTGGGACTCAATGGTGTCAGCATAATAAGCACAGACGGCCCTGCACTGAACGTACAATCGGGCAAGAAAGTGACCGTAATGCTAGTGGGAGGAACGTCTAACCGACTGGTAGACAGCAGCACTTACACAGCCTACAACGACGAAGACATGAAAGGGGCTTTCTTCAGCGAGGGACAGCTCAATTTTCAGGGAAATGGAAATCTACTTTTTATAGGACGATACAAGCACGCAATCAGCAGTGACGACTACATCCGTATAAAAGGAGGGAATATCACTATATCGGGTGCAGTAAGTGACGGTATCCATGCAAAAGATTATTTCAGAATGGATGGAGGTACGCTCAACATCAAAGCCTCGAGCGATGGTATAGACTGCGACGAAGGCTACATCAAAATTTATGATGGAAATATCACTATAAAAAGCGAGGACGATGCCATTGTAGCCTCTTACGAAGACACAGATACATCCATAGATTCTTCTATAGCCATCAGTGGAGGCACTATAAATATCACTACCACAGGTCAAAAAGCGGCAGGCATAAAAAGTGACATCGGCTCAATCGGCGTCACAGGTGGTACAATCAACATCAGTACTTCGGGGCTTGCGGCAAAAGCTTTTAATGCCGGAGGCAATATGACCATAGGAGGCGGTGAGCTTACACTGGCAACAACAGGCAGTGCGTATTACGATACCGACGACAAAGACATATCATCTGCGGCGGGCATAAAATGTGATGGCGCCCTCACAATAGATAAAGGTGTAATAAATATAACAGTCTCCGGCGCAGGAGGAAAAGGCATCAGTGTAGATGGAGACCTCATCATCAATGATG
Source organism: Dysgonomonas sp. Shenzhen-Wh21 (assembly GCF_043392705.1). Lineage (NCBI taxonomy): Bacteria > Pseudomonadati > Bacteroidota > Bacteroidia > Bacteroidales > Dysgonomonadaceae > Dysgonomonas > Dysgonomonas sp. Shenzhen-Wh21. Next base: position 106,461 of record NZ_JAIXHZ010000078.1, on the reverse strand, counting down.
GAACTATAAATGTATCTACTACCGGGGATCTATTCAAATACGGCTCAGACGATACGGCAGCCAAAGCCATAAAGAGCGACGGTAATGTTACCGTAAACGGTGGTTCTATAATCATCAAAACAACCAAAGAAGAGGCTGAGGGATTGGAGAGCAAGAAAATACTGACAATCAACAATGGTACAATCGAAATTGAAGCATACGACGATTGTATCAACGCATCCAACCACATCGCCATCAACGGAGGAAACATATACTGCTACAGCACATCAAATGATGGTATAGACTCGAACGGAACAATGACTATAACAGGTGGCACCATCATATCCTCGGGTACAACAGTACCGGAAGAAGGTTTCGACTGCGACAACAATACGTTCAAAATCACAGGAGGTATTCTTGTTGGTACGGGCGGAGCAACCAGTAATCCTACGTCAGGTGTGAGTACTCAGCGATCTGTTATTTACGGAACAACGGGGACTTCGGGCGATCTGATCCATATAGAGGCATCCGATGGTACGGGAATATTAACTTACAAAGTACCTAGAACATACAACCAAATGACATTATTATTCAGCTCTCCTAATATGAAGTCGGATGTAACGTATACGGTTTACAAAGGGGGCAGTGTGTCAGGGGGCAGCAATTTCCACGGACTGTATTCATCGGCAACATATTCAAAAGGAACGACAGCTATAACTTTCACACCAAGTTCGATGGTTACCAGCATCGGAACCTCAACAGGAGGGAACGGAGGTCGTCCGTGATTTTACTATTGGATAAATAATCGTAAAGGCCGCTTTGTGAAAAGCAGCCTTTATTTTTTTTATAAGTGAAACGACATCGTTCTTCTCTATAAGATTCTTTTTCTCAGAAAAATATTACTTGTATATTTCGTTTTTACCTGCCAACAAAGTATTTCTCATCAAGGAAATAATTGTCATAGGCCCTACCCCACCCGGTACAGGTGTGATAAACGATGCTTTGGCGGCTACTTCATCGAAGGCAACATCCCCTTTCAGCTTAAATCCTGATTTAGTCTCAGTAGAAGGCACACGGGTAGTACCCACATCGATCACTACAACGCCATCTTTCACCATGTCTCCTTTCAGAAACTCGGGAACGCCCAATGCAGCAATAATAACATCGGCACTTTGGCAAACTTCTTTTATATTTGGTGTGCGGCTATGGCATACAGTTACTGTGGCATCGCCCGGATAGCCTTTTTGCATCATCAGATTTGCAACCGGCTTTCCTACAATATTGCTTCGACCAAGCACCACGCAGTGTTTGCCCTGAGTAGGAATATCGTATCGTTTCAGCAATTCGAGTATCCCCGCCGGAGTTGCCGACACAAAGCATGGCAAACCGATAGACATACGCCCTACATTGATCGGATGAAATCCGTCTACGTCTTTGCGGTAGTCAATCGCTTCTATTACTTTCTGTTCCGATATATGTTTTGGCAATGGCAATTGAACGATAAACCCGTCAACGTCGGCATCTTTATTCAGCTTATCTACACAAGCCAGAAGTTCTTCTTCGCTTACATTATCCTCGAAACGTATAAGAGACGACTTAAAGCCTACCTCTTCGCATGTACGCACTTTGCTGGCAACATAAGTTTCGCTTCCGCCGTCGTGCCCCACCAATACTGCTGCCAGATGAGGCGTTTTACCTCCTGCGGCTTTTATTTTTGCGACCTCTTCGGCTATTTCTTTTTTCATTTGAGCCGATATGGCTTTACCATCGATTAATTGCATATAAATTGCTTTAGATAAGAATTATTAGATGCCACAAAGATATAAAAATAGGAGCAAATAGCTGTTAATTGACAGAAACTTCATACTACCAAAAAGTTAATATAAATACGCCTTAGAGGCACTCTATTGAAAAATTACTTCATAAAAGATTAACAAAAAAAGGTATCCCTTTTCCTTTTTGTCGTATATTTGCTTCATGAAAAGAAATAAAAAACTATTAGCACAGATTTAACGTTAGTAGTATATACAGCAGTAGAAACTAAATGATGTTCATATGAAATTTACCTCTACACATATCAGTTTATTATTTATATTTTCCATTTTATTTTTTTCATGCGAAAACAAAAAAACGGATACAGTAAACAATATAGTGTACGATTCTATTAGTGTGTCAAAGATTTACCATTTGGATAACGACTCCACTAAGCCTTCGTGTTCTATAAAAATAAATTATATCTTCCCTGCAAAATATGAAGACAGTATTATGCTCGCCAAGATACAAAAAGAGTTTAACTATGCTCTGTTTGAAGATGAGTCTTCGGAATCGCTCTCGCCGGCAAATGCGGTAGACAAATATGTAACCAATTACATTGCAAATTATAAGGAAGCGGCACAAGTGCAGTTCCCCGACTGGGAAAGCTCGGAAGATAGTGAAGATTATTTTTCGTTCTATAAAACGCTAAACTCTCAAGTGATATTCGACAGAGGAGGTATCATATCGTACCAGACATCATCGATGGACTTTAAAGGTGGTGCTAATTCGTCTACATTCTACAAAAATGTGAATATAGACCTGAAGACAGGAAATGTAGTTACAGAGAAAGACATATTTATCCCCGAATATAAAAAGCTGCTCAACACAATGCTTACCGATAAGATTGTGGCACAGAACAATGTAAAAACAGCCGAAGACCTTCTTGAATTCGGATATTGGGGAATAGAAGACATAGCAGCCAACAATAATTTTTCGATCGACGATAAAGGAATAACTTACCTATTCAATCAGGGCGAATACTCAGCACCATCGCTGGGCACGATCAAAGTTCCGTTTACATACAGTGAGTTGTACCCGATATTAAAAGACAATTCTCCAATTTCTAGCTTCTCAGGAAAATAATGGATATAATTCTTAAATACTTCCCTAATATTACAGAAAAGCAAAAACAACAGTTTGCTGCTCTATACGATCTGTATGCGGATTGGAATTCTAAAATAAATGTAATTTCACGCAAAGACATCGAAAATTTGTATACTCACCATGTCCTTCACTCGTTGGGGATAGCCAAACTGATTCAGTTCAAAGACGGCTCTAAGATCATGGATGTAGGTACAGGAGGCGGCTTTCCGGGAGTACCGCTCGCTATATTGTTTCCTAAGTGTAACTTCCTGTTGGTAGACAGTATCGGAAAAAAAATAAGGGTTGCCACAGAGGTTTCGAGCGCCATCGGATTAGAAAATATTCAATTTCGCCATTGTCGCGCCGAAGAGGTAAAAGAACAATTCGACTTTGTGGTAAGCCGTGCAGTAATGCCTCTACCCGATTTGGTGAAAATCATACGAAAAAACGTATCGAAAGAACAGCAAAATGCTCTACCAAACGGACTGATATGTCTCAAAGGGGGAAACTTGGAAGGGGAGCTAAAGCCATTCAAGAAAACTGCCGAAGCGGACGACCTGTCGATGTACTTCGAGGAAGAGTACTTCAAGACAAAGAAGATCGTTTATGTGCTGATCTGAGATACGAAAATATCTCTTACTACTAACCTTAAATTTATCGGTGATGAAAAATCTACTCGTTGTTTTTCTATGCCTCTTTTTTGTCATCCCCCTATACAGTCCGGACAAATTCGCCCACCAAAGATTTTGTAATTACATTCCTCAATGAGAAAATAGTAAAGATGGAATTGCAAGAGACCCGTGCAATTAAAATATTTTAAGCGTTTTGTCCAATATTTACGCGAATGATCGTTGCCTGTCATACAGACAAAGGAAACATCTCTTTCTTATGATAAAAAAGTATATTTTTCTTCACTTTTATATTGTTATGTAAAAATTTTATCTACCTTTGTACTGTAATGAAAATAATTACAGAATGAACGATCGCAGATTTGTCATATCAATGCATATATTAGTATTACTCTCCAAGTTTCCGGACGAGCTGCTCTCTTCCGATTATTTGGCGGGGAGTATGAATATCAATCCTGTATTGGTAAGGAAAGAGCTGTCAAACCTTCGCAAGCATAATATTGTTATAAGTAAGGAGGGTAAAAACGGAGGGTGTATGCTTGCCAAGCCTGCCAACGAAATATTCCTATCGGATGTATATAAGATCGTAAGCACACATTCGATATTGGGCAACGAATTGGCATCGCCAAACCCGAAGTGTCCTGTTGGCAAACAAATAAATGAGCATTTGTACGAATTGAATAAGGAAGCTGAGGATATAATGATAAGCCGATTGGCTAACCAAACATTAGCTGATTTCAGCAATAGATTTGAATAAAAAAATTTAAATAAAACTGTAACTTAAAAACATACAGTATAAAAAATATTAATTAATCAATAAAAAAGAAAGTCATGAAGAAAATAGCATTGATAGGAGCCACAGGCTTTGTAGGCTCACACCTGTTGACAGAGTTAGTAAACAGAGGGTATGAAGTAACAGCATTTGCACGCTCTACAGATAAAATTCCGGTGAAAGACGGTAACCCCAAGACCGTTGCCTTGGATGTTACAAATACGAAAGCATTGGTAGAAGCACTTAAAGGCAACGATCTTGTGCTAAGCGCATTTAATCCCGGATGGACTAACCCGAATATATACGACGATTTCATTAAAGGATCGGAAGCAATACAGAAAGCTGTAAAAGAAGCAGGTGTAAAACGTTATATCGTAATCGGAGGAGCAGGCAGCCTCTATATAGACGGCAAACAACTTGTAGACGGTGAAGGTTTTCCCGAAGAAATAAAACCGGGAGCTACCGCAGCAAGAGACTATCTGGATATCTTGAAAAAAGAAACTGAACTGGATTGGACAATGTTTTCGCCTGCCATCAATATGCACCAAGGTATCAAAACAGGACGGACAGGCAAGTATCGATTGGGTACAGACGAACCGGTGTTCGACAAAGACGGAGAATCTATCCTGTCTGTTGAGGATCTGTCTGTAGCTATTGTTGACGAAATTGAGAAGCATAAATTTTCCCGCCAACGCTTTACTGCAGCATATTAATCCTATAAAATTTCATTATCCTGAGCGTACTGAGGACTCTCTCGCTAAAGAGACATTCCTTTTCGTTCAGGATAATTTTTGTTTATTATCTTTTTCCAGATCGATAAGCTTCCGTTTGCGCCACAATCCTCCTGCATAGCCTGTCAACGACCCGTCGGAACCCACAACCCGATGACAAGGAATGATAATTGCTATTTTATTCATCCCGTTTGCATTAGCCACAGCCCTTACCGACGATGGCTTTCCTAAAACTTCCGCCTGCCTGAGATAAGAAGAAGTAGTGCCATAGGGAATTTCAACGAGTGCTTGCCATACTTGTTTCTGAAAATCTGTGCCGGATATATCCAACGGAACTTTAAACTCCTTCAGTCTTCCTTCAAAGTAGGCGTCCAATTCTTCTCTCAGTTGTTTGAAATATTTATTCTGCCCCTGTACAATATTAGCATTATGATACTTGGCTAATTGCTTCAGCTCGGTTTCCAATCCTTTCCGATCCGAAAACTCGAGTAAACAAACCCCTTTATCCGTAGCACAAGCTACCATTGTTCCCAAATCTGTTTCTATACGAGTGAAGTCTATAACCTGCTTTTCTTTGCTATTTTTGGGAGATACACCAAACACCTTCTTAAACGAATCGTTGAAGCCACTGAGAGACTCATAGCCCGAATCGAAAGCAATATCGGTGACAGATGTGCCGGTCTGCAATTTTTTGAATGCTGTATTTATCCTGTACATACGTTGATAGGCATGAAAAGTGATACCATGATTCTTGAGAAACCAACGGCGGATCTTACTTGGCTCTATATCCAACTTCAACAGATCATAATCTTTGAGCTTCAAAGATGGGTCTTCGTCCAAAAGCCTTAATACACGGTCTACATATTCGGGGGTGCTCCCTACTTTCTCCATCGGATGACAAACCTTACAGGCTCTGTAACCTTTTAGTATGGCATCTTTTGCAGAAGCGAAGAACTCTACATTCTCCCTCTTGGGCTTGCGGGCTGTGCATGTAGGACGGCAAAAGATCCCTGTTGTCTTTATTCCCGCAAAGAATGTTCCTTCGAATGAAGGGTCTTTGGCAACCAATGCCTCATAAAATATATCGTCTTTTTTCATATCCTCTTTTTATAACAAAGCTAATAATAGACCTGCTCACCTACAACCGATAAATTTACATGTATTTTTAATTAAAACCTTACCGATCCAAATACTTTGAAATTGTTTCCGTATCGAAGTTAGTCTTCAAAAAAAATCGGTTGCAATGATACCATCACAACCGATTCTCTGATATTATTATTGATTATTGTCCAAAGCCAAAATGTCCGTGCATACCATGCATACGACATTCGAAAGCTTTTTTCTTTTCGTCAACAAATGCTTGTTTCTCTTCGCTCGACATACTCATCCACTTTTCACATCGGGAGTCTATTCCCTCTACAGAGAAATGGTCTTCGTGATTATCAAGGCCTTCCATACGTTTATTCATAAACTCCAATTTTTCACTATCTGTCATTTTAGACCATGATTCTTTAAATTCTTTTCTTGCATCTTTATCGAAAGGGTTTCCACCAAAGAATCCCATTCCAAAACCTCTTGTTCTCATAATTTATTCAGTTTTACATTTTACAATCTATTTTATTAAGAGCGCTCTATTCATGTAGACTCCTGAGCGCGAAAAATATTTTAAGGAATTACTCCTTTTAAATAAAATTCACATTACGCATTTACTTAATTCTTATAGGACACCTTTTTTAGGTATAAATCGGCGTACAACTCCAACAACTATTAATACAATAACCTCTACCGTTGCATACAAAATAAAACAGAAATAATATACTACGCCTTCATAAAAGGGATAAGACGAAGCTCTAAAAGACAGCACTTAGCCGCACTTTATTTAAACAAATGAATATAAACATTTTACACCTAAACCATTTGCTATAACATCTATTTTCAGGAATGACGATAATAAATTAGTTAACAACTTGTAAACTTCCTATCAAACTGATAAAAAGTCAAGCCTACAATATTAGTTCTGACTAAAAACTGGTAACTTTGCGAGAGCAATGACTGTACATTGTAGAATCTTTTTTAACAGATAGTTACTAAAATATATATGGAAGTAAAAATATTTGAATTTAACCCCATCAGTGAGAATACATATATTGCATACGATGAAACAAAAGAGTGTGTTATCATTGATCCGGGTTGTTTTTTTCAAGATGAGAAAGAGCTTTTGCTGAACTTCATCTTAGACAATGAGTTAGTTGTAAAACATCTACTAAATACACACCTACACTTCGATCACGTATTCGGAAATAATTTTATTTACGAGCAATTCAAACTGGAAACAATGGCCAACAAGGGTGATGAGTTCTTACTCGAACAACTCCCTACCCAATTACAAATGTTTGGCTTCACAAATGAAGACACGAGAATACCCAAGGTGGGAAAATATCTGAACGAAAATGATGTTGTAACCTTTGGCAATCAAAGGCTGATAGTAATGCAAATACCGGGACACTCGCCGGGCAGCATTGTTTTCTACAATCAGGAAGCCGGTTGTGTATTTGTAGGCGATGTATTGTTCAGAGGCAGTGTAGGACGCACCGATCTGGCGGGAGGCAACCACAAACAACTGATAGACGGCATAAAAGAAAAATTGATGAAACTGCCACCCGACACAGTGGTATATTCCGGTCACGGGCCGTTGACCACAATCAGAGAAGAAGCTAGAAACAATTTTTATTTACAATAAAACGATACTTAGAATCCATGGAGACCCAAAAATTTCAACACCGCCACATCGGCATCAATGCAGAAGATGAAAAAAAAATGTTGTCTAAAATCGGCGTCAATTCGCTGGATGAACTGATAGATCAAACCATCCCTGCAAATATAAGATTGCAGAACGGTCTTAATCTGCCTGAAGCATTAAGCGAACACGAATATGCTGAGGAAATGGCTCTGATGGCCTCGAAGAATCGTATTTGCGCATCGTACATCGGCATGGGATGGTATGATACCGTATGCCCTGCCCCTATCTTCCGCAACGTATTCGAAAACCCGGTATGGTACACATCATATACTCCATATCAGGCGGAGATCTCGCAGGGAAGGCTCGAAGCGTTGATGAACTTCCAGACCACCGTAAGCGATCTTACGGGATTGCCTCTTTCTAACTGTTCGCTACTCGACGAAGCAACAGCCGGAGCTGAGTCTGCCACAATGATGTTTAATCTCCGCACACGTGACCAGATAAAGAATAATGTAAATAAACTTTTTGTTGATAAAAATATATTCCCGCAAACCTTAGCGGTGATCAACACACGCATGGAGCCACAGGGTATTGAGGTTGTAGTTGGCGATTATAATACCGTCGATCTTTCAGACGGATTCTTTGGTGCAATTATCCAATACCCTAACTCGAACGGAAATGTTGTAGATTACAAAGCATTTGCCGAAAAGGCACACAGCCTCTACTGTAAGGTATCTGTAGCTACAGACCTGATGGCACTCACGCTGCTTGTTCCTCCCGGAGAATGGGGTGCAGACATCGCATTCGGCAGCAGCCAGCGTTTTGGAGTTCCTATGTTTTACGGAGGTCCTTCGGCAGGGTTCTTTGCAACGAAGGAGGAGTTTAAGCGCAACGTTCCGGGACGTATCATCGGCGTATCGAAAGATGCGTATGGCAAACCGGCCTATCGCATGGCACTGCAAACTCGTGAACAACATATCAAACGTGAAAAAGCGACATCCAATATTTGTACAGCACAAGCACTGTTGGCCACGATGGCAGGGTTCTATGCTGTATATCACGGACCAAAAGGCTTAAAAAACATAGCTACTCAGATACATTCGGCTACATCACTTATCGCCGACGAGCTGAAAGAATTGAGCTATACGATACTGAACGAGCAGTATTTCGACACCCTCAAAATAGGTTTACCGAGCGGAGTATCGCAATACACCGTTCGTGAGTTTGCCGAGATGCGTGACATCAACCTGCGCTATTACGAAGCAGGAGAAGTAGGTATCAGCATAGACGAAACAATAACAGAGTACAAGGCTCACGAATTGCTCGCCGTATTCTCTATGGCAGCAGGACGTATGGAAGTGTTTATGATAGACGATCTTCCCGAAAAAATAACGATAAAAGATGAGTTCCTTCGTAAGAGCGAATTCCTTCAACACGAGGTGTTCAATTCTTATCATACCGAAACAGAATTGATGCGTTACATTAAACGCCTCGATAGGAAAGATATTTCTTTGGCTCATTCGATGATCTCTTTGGGGTCGTGTACAATGAAGCTGAATGCAGCCTCTGAACTTCTTCCACTTTCGTTGGGAGGATTTCAAAACATTCACCCTCTAGCTCCTAAGTCGCAGACTCAAGGGTACAACGAACTGATAGAAGAATTGGGCGAATACTTGAAAGAAATCACAGGTTTTGCAGGCGTAAGCTTCCAGCCTAATTCGGGTGCAGCAGGGGAGTATGCAGGATTGATGACAATCCGTAAATATCTGGAAAGTATCGGACAAGGGCATCGTAATATTATCCTTATCCCCGCATCGGCACACGGTACAAATCCGGCATCGGCAATTCAGGCAGGATACGAAACAGTAACGATAGAGTGCGATAGCCACGGAAATATAGCAGTAGAAGACCTGCAAGCAAAGGCAGATCAGCATAAAGACAATCTGGCGGGATGTATGATCACCTATCCGTCTACTCATGGTATCTTCGAAAAAGAGATCAGAGAGATGTGCAAGATTGTACACGAAAAAGGCGGACAGGTATATATGGACGGAGCGAATATGAATGCACAGGTAGGACTTACCAATCCGGGCTTTATCGGAGCTGATGTTTGTCACCTGAACCTGCATAAAACATTTGCTATTCCTCACGGTGGAGGCGGTCCGGGCGAAGGCCCTATCTGCGTTGCAGAACACCTTATCCCATTCCTTCCTCATCACCCCGAAGTAGATGGCAGCACCGTGAATACGGTAGCATCTGCACCATACGGAAGTGCAGGAATATTGCCTATCACTTACGGTTATATCCGCATGATGGGTGGAGAGGGCTTGACTCATGCCACAAAAATTGCTATATTAAATGCCAATTATCTGGCAGAATGCCTCAAAGATACGTATGGAATAGTGTACAGAGGTACAACAGGCAGAGTAGGCCACGAGCTTATTCTTGAATGCCGCAAGTTGAAAGAAACATCAGGGATCACAGAATCGGATATTGCAAAACGATTGATGGATTATGGTTACCATGCCCCTACTCTTTCGTTCCCTGTGCATGGCACATTGATGATAGAGCCTACCGAAAGTGAAAGCTTATCGGAGCTAAACCGATTTGTGGATACAATGAACCAAATATGGGAAGAGATCAAGGAGGTAGAAAACGGAACATACTCGAAAGAAGACAATGTTCTTGTGAATGCACCTCACCCCGAATATGAAGTATGTGCCGACGAATGGAAACATGCTTATCCACGCTCTAAGGCTGCTTATCCGCTCGAATTTGTAAAACAAAACAAATTCTGGATCAATGTGGCACGCGTAGATAATGCGTATGGTGATAGAAATTTGGTGACATGTCTTTGCGACATGGGATAAAAGATATTTTTGAGATACTTTTTGTAGCCGCTGAATAGGCAAAGAAGATAATATATCCGATCAGCGACGAAGAGTCTGTATAAATTTTAACAGACTCTAAAAAGTATTATTATTTTAAACTTTATAAATAAACATCTGTTTTATAACAGAGTACTAAACTTAGAACTATGAATGCTAAAATTTTTGTAATCTCTTTTATATTGATGCTTAGTGCCGGTTTTACACTAAATGCACAAGATAAGAAAGGTTTGAAGAGTGACAAAGAAACAGTAGTTTTCACGGTGTCGATGACTTGCGAAAACTGCCAGAAGCGTATCGAAAAGAATATTGCTTTTGAAAAAGGGGTAACCGATATGAAGGTAAACCTTGATGACAAAACGGTGACTATCGAATTTAAGAATAGCCAAACCACTGTTGATAAACTGAAGGCAGCTATCGAGAAGCTGGGATATGAAGTAGCAGTAAAGACGGATAAGAAAATAGAAGCGAAAAAATGAAAAAACTATTAATAGCCATTGCAGTAGTGGGACTAATGTACAGTTGCGGAGGCAGCTCCCAAAAGCCACAGGAAGAACCTAAAGCTGACAGTACGCTGATAGCTGATACGCACAATGCAAAAACCTCGCTAGACTATATGGGCTCTTACACAGGTAAGCTCCCTACAGCCAGCGGAGAAGGTATGAATGTAACGATCGAGCTGGGTGACAGCACCTTCGTTAAGAAGACTCAATATGTTGGCAAGAAAGAAACTTTTGAGGAAAAAGGCAAGTATAGCTGGAACAATGAAGGCAATACGGTAATCTTGGAAGGAATAAAGGATGCTCCGAGCAAATATTTTGTTGGTGAAAATACCTTGACCCAATTGGATATGGAGGGTAACAAAATAACAGGAGACATGGCAGAGCTGTATGTACTGAAAAAACAGTAATGTAAATATAAAATCAAATTATAAAAAAGAGACGTCTCTCGTTAGAGACGTCTCTTTTTTTCAAGCGATTATCGCTATCTTATTATCAGATAGGGAATGGTATTATATTTCCATTTCCTTCTGGATAAACGTCATTTCTTTGATAATCAATCCCTTTTTGAGGTTGTACGCTAAAATATTTGGAAAAAGAATATACGATATTTGAATCATTCTTATCTACTAAGTCAAAAGAGACTCTTACAGTTACATTTTTACAAGTGTAAATTCCATACTCATAGCTAGCGGTTTCTGCTTTCATTACTTTAGACTTAAAACTATAAGAGTTATTCATAGTTTTATAATATTCGATATTGTTAATTAAAGCAGCAGGTTCAACAGATGTTACTCCCCAAGTAGAAACAACAGAGGATGTCATAGCTAAATCAAACTTTGTATTTTTTATATCAAATTTAGATGCTATTTCCGGATTTAAGACTATTTTAGGAGTATTCAATACGTATTTATATTGACAATAATAACTAATAGGCAGCCATGTAGTCGCAGTATACATATTAACAGTAACAACAGGTGTTTCTTGCAGATTCCAAACTCCTAAATTTTTATTATATAGCGGCATATCATTTACATTAGATGTACTACCAGGTATAGGAAGAGCAGATATAGCTCCCCAACCGACTAACGGAGTTTCTCCCTCTAAGGAGATCTTTGTTGTAGAATTTATCGATAAGTCTACTTTTGTTATGGACTCTTGGCTTTTTCCTCCGATCAAAGAATTAACAAATCCACCAATAGCGTCACCTATAGCTGAACCACCTCCAGATAAAATTGCAGCAATACCTTTTTCGGCACCAGCTTGTAAGCCTGTAGAGATCCACTTAGAAGCATTACTCTTAATATTATTCCATAGTCCTTTAGAAAAAGAGTCATTCTTCTTGATACCTTCATCTAATTTTTTACCTACTTGCTCCGGTAATGCTTTATCATCAATTATCATTGAGGATACAGAAGCTGATTTATTAAACATGTCACTCAAGCTCAAATTGAGTCCAGAAGAATTAGGAGCGGTTGTTTTCAATGTACCTGTTATTGAGCCTGTAGTTGTAGCATTACCAGTAAGTGTTATTTTATTAACACCCCAGCCTTTAATATAAAAATTATGTCCGCTATTTTGCGTAATACTTGGATCATATGCACACTCTAGTTCTATTCCATACCAATTATTATCTTTATAACCTATCCCTGAATAATTAGTCCCAGTGAAAGTCCCTTTGGGTGTAATAATTTGAGATGGTTCCTGAACAAGTAAACTTTGACCTGTAGCAAAACCAGTTGTAAAATTAAATAAACTAGTCGGCTTATCTGTTGCAATACCCCAGAAGGAAGCAGTAGTCCCATATCCCGATCCATTTGATATTTCATATAGAAAAAATCTTAAAATGCCCGTATATTTATTATATATAGCAAAGTATTTAGAAGAAGTGTTTAAATGCAAATTACTATAAACCAACTCCCATCCTTTTTCTCTTGAATAATACCTTTTACTATATGTTACATCTTCGGCATTGGCATCCAGCCAGTTTGAAGGTATCCCAATATTTTGGGTGCTACCTTTTGTCCAAGGCAGAGTTAATGTTATCTGAGTTGAAGTGTAAGGATTTTTTGTTTGTATACTATTGACTCTATCCCACTCAAAATATCCATCAAAAGAAGATTTTAGTACAGGTGAAATCTTTAAACTCTCACTTGAATAATCATCAATTTGATCAGAGCAGCTACTGAAACCTGCAGCGATAAACAAAACGCCAAACAGTAAAAAACAAATCTTAATATACTTTTTCATGACACAAAATTTATAGGTTAAACACAATGTTAAATATAGTAAAAACATATATCAAAATCTAATTACTTCACATGTTATTTCTGAAAAAACACCCTCAAAAAAAATGACCCTAAGCTCAGAGCCTAGGGTCATTCTATTAAAATTAGTGTTTGAACAACTTACTTAGGGCCATCTCCAAAGTTTGGAGCGCCTTTATCTTGCCATACACGTTCGCTGTTTAGCAACGATGTAGAGATACTTGTTCCTGTAGTAAATCCTTGAGCTTCGTAAGCAGCTTTTGATTTGTTGTACATAAGGTCTGTAACAGACGGTGTAGCTATTTCGAAACGTCGTGGTATTTCTGTAGCTTTCGGTTCTGAGAAATCTACCCATTTGAACAATGAGCTATTTCTTGCAGGTATACCCGAACGACGCACGACACAAAACTGATCTGAAGGGAAGAATGTAAGGTGAAGAATTTCCTGTATATAAACTTTTTCAAGTTTTTCTGCAGTTGTTCCTTCCAGCTTAACTCCAGCATTAGCCATCATCGCATCAATTTCGCCACTTTGTAGATCAATTACCTTTTCATTAGGGTCATAACCATAAGTTGTACCATAATATGGAATCTTATTCAATGAGGCCAAACGGTTATATTCTTCTACCGAAGCTCTAACACCCTTATTGTAATATACTTCAGCCGATTGAGGCAAATCAGCGCCTAGTAAAGCAAACTCAGCCAAGTAGAGGTTTACCTCTGCAGTTGACATATACATTCCGTACCAAGGATTATCGTTTGTATCTGTTGGAGGTGTGTCTCCAGGAGCTACCGGAATAGTATAATCCACTCGTCCTCTTACCATTTCTTCATTATACTGAGCAACAGCATTATATGTATATTGAGTACCGCTCGCAGAAGTTAATGTATATGGAGTTGTTTTGAAATAACCATCATAAGCACTATTCTGATTTGCATCTAATACTACCGGCAATCCATAGTAACGTACCCATGGTTCACCCAGACCTTTCCATTTAGAGAATTTCTTCTTACCATCCACTGTAGTATATTCTACATTGGCTGCTATAAAATTAGGAAGGTCTTTGCCCTGATCGAAGAATGCCTGTACAACTTTAGAATTATAACCGTTTTTCTTATAGAAGAAACGAACACGAGGGTCTTGGTTAGAAAGCATAAAGTCTAAAACAGTTGCAGAAGGACATAAAGAACTTCCAAACACGCCATTACCAAAGTGGTATACAAAATCTTTATCATTGTCAGAAATAGCAGTTGTACCCTTGTTTAGAATAAAGTTATCACCTGATCCATCAAGTACACCTACCGGGCTTTTAGCTACAGAAGCAGCAATTTCGAGTGCTTTTGCTTTGTTTTGAGACAATAAGCGAACAGCTATTTTCAAACGTAGAGAGTTTGCCAATTTAGCCCATTTTGCAGCATCACCACTATAAATAAGGTCTTGTTGGCTAAACAATTTGTTTCTATTATTTGTAATATCCTGATCGGCAAATGTAGCCATATTTTCCTCCAGTTGAGTCAACCAAAGATTATATAGATCTTCTACCTTATCATAATCAGGAGTAAGGATAATAGGATCTGAATAACGAGCCTTCACAGCATCTTTATAAGGCATATCTCCGTACATATCGGTATCGAATATACCCATATAGATAGTAAGGACATTCAAAGCAGCCACATGTTGTTTATAAGTAGCAGCTTCTGTTTCTGATTTTTTAGAAAGAATATACTCTACATCGCGAAGATATTTCATCACTCTATATGCCATCTGACCTTGATCTCCAGTAGCTGTAGTTAGATGATAGTTAGAAGAAAACCCTCCGGAAGCAGCTCCCAATTGAGCCCATTTAACCATCATAGGAGCATTATAGAACCATAAAAGATACCCCGAAGGTTCAAATTTACGTATTCCTTCTGTCAACAAAAAGTTAACATCACCTTGAGCCACCGTTTGAGGGTCTGTATTGATTGTAGCAAAATCATCTCTACACCCTGATGTAACAAAGGATAAGGCGGCTATAGCTGAAATAAATATAATAGATTTAAATTTCATATCTGTACTTTTTAAAAATTAGAATGTGGCTGATATATTCAACATATAACTTGCTGTAAATCCAGCGAAAGAACGATAACGGAATTCAGCAGCTGATGTACCACGAAGCCCTTCAGGATTCTCATGATTAGGCATACTGTTCAATAAGTAACCTAAGTTTCTTCCTGTAATTCCAACAGACAAAGCTCTTGCTCCTAATTTATTCGCAAAAGTTGTAGGACATGCATAATTGAATGATATCTCGCGAAGTGCTATATAATTAAGCTTCTTGAACCAATCGTCGTTAACCACACCTTGTCCCCAGCTGTTTCTGAAATAAGTCCACGCTGAAGCATGTACCGGCTCTACTAGTCCTCTATCATATAGGTCTTGGAATGTTTCTCCTCCTGCAGCTACAGTATATGTACCTCCATTCGGTTGATTGATTACAGTTCCTGCAGGGAAAATACCTTGAGGGATATATCCGTCAGTGTAAGTCATTCCATCAAATTTCGATTGCCAAGATACACCACCATGGCTAGCATCAGAATAAGCTAGAGATGATTCTGTAAATCCGTATGCAGTACCATAACGAGAGTTATAAGAAGCCACATAACCACCAAAACGCATATCTAAACCTACTCTCAAAGACATTTTCTTGTAACGCAATGTTGTAGAAACTGAACCTAAAAAGTCCGGATTAACAGAACCTATTATTTCTTCTTTTCCACTACGTTGTGCATAAGCCATACGTCTACCGTTAGACCAAGTTAAAACTTCTAAGCCTGTAGCCTCATCAATTTTAGGTTTAGAGTCTGTCATCAACAAACCATATTCAGCACCCACTTTTGCAACTGAACCAACACGGTAGTTACCATAGTTAGTATTTCCTTTAAGGCTAATATAGTCTGCTACATTCTCGTGAAGAGATACTATTTTATTACGGTTACGGGTATAAGTGAAGTCTACTTCCCATTGCCAGTCTTTGCTTTCGATAGGAACAGTGTGAAGAGCTAACTCGATACCTGAGTTTTGAATATTACCGGCATTTACTATTTGTCGAGAGATACCAGACACCTCAGGCACTGCAATTGTCATGATCTGGTTTTTAGTATTTTCTTTATAGTATGTCGCATCAACACCGATTCTATTGTTGAAGAAACGCCAATCGAGACCTACTTCCCATGCATTCTTACGTTCCGGCTTCAAGTTTTTAGAGATAAGAATATCAACACCGTCCTGATTTTCTATCTGTAAAGAGCTTATATATTTGTCGCCCATCACTGTAGTTCTCAAGAAATAAGCATTATTCAAACTATAAGGATCGGTATCATTACCTACTTGTGCCCATGATGCACGAACTTTTGCAAACGAAACCCATTCAGGCAAAGTCAACAATTCTGAAAGAATAGCTGAGCCGTTTACTGACGGATAGAAGTAAGAGAAGTTGCCTGTTCCATCAGAGTAAACCAATGAAGAAGACCAGTCGTTACGTCCTGTTACATCTAAGTATAGTTTATTTTTCCAGCTCACTCCAACTTGTCCGGCTACAGAGAACATTCTCTTTGTACCCAATGTATAAGCTTCAGTTTTAGCGGCTTTTACAGAGTTTTTGATAAAATAAAGATCCGGAACAACTAAACCTCCATCTGTACTGGTTGTCATATAGCTCTGCCAGTTGTCATAGTACTCACCACGCAAAAATCCGGTAAAATTGAAATCTGCATTTAGAGGCTTATCCCATAGTACGCTAGCATTCAGGTTTGTTTGTCTTTTCTTTGTGCTAGTCATAGCATAGTAACCGTTACCACCGTCATAAGTTCTAGCATATCCTGAGTTAGGATTTTTTGTTTCACGGTTTGTATAATAGTAATTATAATTACCTTCGGTTTTGAACTTCAACCAATCCAAGATGTCAACAGTTAATGCTAAGCTTGGACGGATCGATACCTCTTCCTGTGTTGTATTATTCTCATAAATACTCCACCATAAGTCGCGTCCCGGTACATTTCCATATTTATCATCGTAGGAAGAGTTAGCCAAACCGCCATGTGTTCCTTTATATTTGTTACGATAATAAGAAGGATCATATTCACGTGTAAATGTTCCGCTAGCAAAGTATTCACCCACGTTTGGCTGAACATTTTTAGGATTTGATTTTCCAAAGTTTACAGAAGCATCAAGCATTACTTTATCAGAAATCTTATGAGATGCTTTTGTCAATAAAGTTAACCTGTTAAACTCATTGTTAGGCAATGTTCCTGTTTGATGTCTGTAGGCTAAAGATGTATAAAATGTTGTCTTATCATTACCACCCTGCACTGTAAGGTTAGAGTTGGTAGTGAAACCTAAATTATACATATCTTTATAGTTATTCTTTATCGCTCTGTAAGTAGTTTCCTCATTGTCATATCCAAGAATAGCGCTTCCGTCAAATCGAGGTCCATATCCCATACCCCAGTCATTGAACATAGCCTTTCCATCTCCATTGTATTTAAACTGATGTTGGTTATCCCATCCGTAATAAGCACCACTTGAGTTGGTTTTACCATAGTCTACATAACCTGACAGAGCTCCCACACCATACACATTTTGAAGATCCGGTTGTTTATACACATGATCTATACCAAAAGATTGGTTGAATGTAACACCAAATCCTTTTGTAGCTTTTCCACTTTTTGTAGTGATAACGATAGCACCAAACAAACCCCTAGATCCATAAAGAGCAGTAGCAGCAGCTCCTTTCAGAACAGATACTGTCTCGAAATCACTTGGATTTAGATTCTTTAGTTCATTACCCCAGTCGTTAGCGCCTGAACTCCAGTCTGCGTCACCTGCGTCTGCATTTGAGTTACTCAAAATAACGTTATCCACAACATAAATAGGCCTGTTAACTCCATTCAATGTTGGAATACCACGAAGTTGGATTTTAGATGATCCAAACATACCGCCGTCGGATCCTGAAATCTCAAGTCCGGCAACTTTTCCTTGAAGAGCATCGATCGGATTATTTGAGTTATTTGCTAAATCATCCCCTTTCAACTCAGTCATCGCATACCCTAAAGCTTTTGTAGATCTTTTCATCCCAAGAGCTGTCACAACAACTTCATCCAGCTGCTGGCTGCTTTCTTCCAAAGTTACATTTATAACTTTTTGAGAACCTACCGGTACCTCTTTCGAAGTATAACCAATAAATGAAAATACCAAAACAGAGTTAGACCCTGCTGATATTTTATAGCTCCCTTCTGTGTCCGTCAAAGTACCTGTAGTAGTACCTTTCACGGCTACACTAGCACCAATAATAGGCTCATTGTTAGCATCTTTTACGACACCCGTAACTGTCTGAGCTTGAACAATGGTAAAAGAACAAAATAAAATACTGCACAAAAGCAATATTTTGAATATGCCCTTACCAACTTTCCTTTCCTTTAGGTAATCATTCATAATAAAAAAAATTAAAGTTCCTCACTAATAATAAAGAAGTAATAAAATTGATTGCTCAAAAGCTCTGAGTAAGCTTCTAAATAAGCAATACAAAAAAGGTTATCCGATTTTATTTAACGAAAACAATTTCACCCACATGCTGTTTTCATATTTAATAAAACTACTAGTCACAATGTCTTTTTATGAATAAAGTTATACTACATTTGGTATAACTCTCTAAATTCATTTTATAACTTTCCTAAACCACCTCCCCAATGCTTATTCCTGCATAAAAAAAACAATACAACAGCTAATTATCAAAAATAAAGCATCTTAACATTTTGAGACAATTATTTAAGATCAACTTACAATCACAAAAATAGAAGTTAAATTTCATTAAAACTGACAAGATTTCGACAAGTTGATAGCACTATATCGACTTCGTATATAGTATAAAAATTAAACAAATTTATCTAAATAAAGTTCAAACAACAAATATACACAAGATTATTAACGCATAATATATAAAGTAAGTGAACAAGCAAAAACAAAGACAATATCGACATAAGACAGGATTGTCTATTCGACGCAATATTAAGAATATATAGAAAATAGTGTAAGATAATTTAACGATAAACTCTTCACAAAGAAAATAATAACAGATCATCAAAACGATCAAAATGCATATTTTAAGCCCATAAAATTTTCACATTAACACAAAAAGCCTAACTTTGCAAATCATTTAACACGTAAATAGGCAAATTAATAAAAATGAGCTACTTAATTAAACCCAAACACTATCGTGCCCTCTTAGATTTACAGCAAACAGAGATGGGCATCAAGCAGATTAAAGATTTCTTCCAACAAAATCTATCTTCCGAATTACGCTTAAGAAGGGTTACAGCTCCTTTGTTCGTTCTCAAAGGGATGGGCATCAACGATGACCTCAACGGCGTAGAAAGAGCTGTAAATTTCCCAATAAAAGATATGGGTGACGAACGTGCCGAAATAGTTCATTCATTAGCCAAATGGAAACGGTTGACCCTAGCCGACTACAATATAAATGAAGGTTTTGGCATATATACAGACATGAATGCCATCCGAGCAGACGAAGAGCTGGGCAACTTGCATTCTTTGTATGTAGATCAGTGGGATTGGGAAATGGTTATGTCTCCCGAAAACCGAAACTTAGAATTCTTGAAACAAATTGTAAACAGAATATATGCTGCATTGGTAAGAACAGAGTATTTAGTATATGAGATATTCCCTACTATCACTCCTATTTTGCCTTGCAACATAAAATTCATACATGCAGAAGAGTTATTGCAAATGTATCCGGACCTCCCTGTAAAAGAGAGAGAAAACAAAATAGCAAAAGAATACGGAGCCGTATTCATCATTGGTATTGGCGGAGAGCTTAGCAATGGCAAACCACACGACGGACGAGCTCCCGACTATGACGACTGGACTACCAAGTCCGAAAACGGATACAAAGGACTCAACGGAGATCTTATCGTATGGAATCCTGTTTTGGAACAAGGCATGGAACTATCATCGATGGGAATACGTGTAAATAGAGAAGTACTATTGGAGCAGCTTCAGATATCAGGTCAGGAATCGAGAAAAGAGCTTTATTTCCACAAGCGTTTGCTAAACGAAGAGCTCCCACAATCGATAGGCGGCGGAATAGGACAATCGCGACTATGCATGTTCTACCTCAGAAAAGGGCATATCGGGGAGATACAAGCCGGACTATGGCCTAAAGAAATGTGCTCTGAAGCACTAAAGCTGGGCATGCCATTAATATAGTTCTGCACAGGCATGTTTTTTAAATAAATATTTTTACTTAACTTTATAATCTGGAGGATGTTTTTTATAACTAAGAACATCCTTCGATATGTTTATAACTTACATTCAGATTATGGAGAAAAAAGTAACGATTTTTTGTACAAACACAAATACATATCAGGACTTTCCTGCAGGAAGCAATCTTATAAAAATATTGGAAGGCTTTGACGTCAAGTCAGAATCTACCATCGTAAACGCAAAAGTCAATAATAAAACCGAACCTCTCGACTATTGCGTGTATCACAACAAAACGGTAACCTTTGTAGACCTAACAAGCCCATCGGGCATGCGGGCTTATGTACGCTCGCTTTGCTTTCTGCTGGCAAAAGCTGTTTCCGAAACTTTCCCCGAAGCTCAGCTTTATATCGAGCACCCCATATCGCTGGGTTACTTTTGTAAGATCAGCGACCGAGGTACGATCGACGAAAAAGCAATAGTGGCCATAAAGACAAAAATGCAACAATATATCGAGGCCGATATGCGCTTCGAAGCCGTTGAGGAAGAAACCGACAAAGTAGTGAAAATGTTCCGAAACAGAGGGTTTGAAGACAAAGCCTTGCTTCTCGAAAGTTCGGGAGAATTATACTCCAAATATTATAGGCTCAACGGATCGGTCGACTATTTTTACGGATGCCTCGTGCCTTCTACAAAATATATTCACCTCTTCGGGCTCGAACTCTACAATGATGGCTTGTTGCTACGTGTACCAAACCGAAGCAACCCGATTGAACTTGAACCTGTCATTTCGCAAGATAAAATGTACAATGTATACAAAGAGCATCTCAAGTTTCTGAATATCATTGGGCTCGATAATGTGGGAGATATGAACAAAGCGAATAAGATGGGTACAATGCCTAATATCATAAAGGTATCGGAAGCCTATCAGGAGAAGAAGATAGCAAATATTGCTACCGAAATAGCAGCACGGGCAAAAGAGGGTGTCAAGGTAGCACTTATATCCGGCCCTTCATCGTCGGGAAAAACAACATTCCGAATGCGGCTGGAAGTACAGCTGATGGTTAACCTCTTAAAACCGGTAGGACTATCGCTCGACAATTATTTTGTAGATAGGGAATTAACCCCTTTGGACGAAGATGGAGATTATGACTTCGAATCATTGTATGCATTGGATATAGCTAAGTTTAATGAAGACCTTCAGAAATTACTGAAAGGGGAGGAAATAGATTTACCGACATTCAACTTCACAACGGGAAAACGAGAGTATAAAGGAGACAAACTCCTGCTTGAAGAAAACTCAATCCTTGTGATCGAAGGCATCCACGGACTTAACCCCGAACTGACAAGAGATATACCTGACAACCAGAAATACAAGATATATGTATCTGCCCTCACTACCATTTCGTTAGACAACCACAACTGGATACCAACGGCAGACAACCGACTATTGCGCAGGCTGATACGCGACTATAAATACCGAAGCTATTCGGCAATCGACACTATTTCGCGTTGGCAGAGCGTACGCAGAGGTGAGGATAAATGGATTTTCCCATATCAGGAAAATGCTGATGTAATGTTCAATTCGGCTATGATGTACGAACTGGCAGCACTGCGCCGCCATGCCGAACCTGTATTGATGCAAGTACCCAACAGCGCACCCGAATATGCGGAAGCCCATCGGCTACTTAAGTTCCTGAGATACTTCAACTACATCAACGACAAAGAATTACCTCCTACATCTTTATTGAGGGAGTTTCTTGGAGGAAGCAGCTTCAAGTATTAGGATATAAAATAAAGAGTCGCAAAAGGAAGAATAGTATTACTTACTTTGTCATTTTAAATGAATACATCATTCTCTTTTGCGACTATTTTTATGATCAATGGAATCTAAATCCCAACACCTAGTCAGCTCTCAAAGCCTCAACAGGCTGTATAGAAGCTGCTCGATTGGCGGGCCACAATATCCCCGCTACAATAATCAATATCATCACCATCAGCGCAACTACCAACGCAATCAATATACGCTCGATAGAAACAGGAACTCGCCAAACGTCTAAAACATCACCGATAAGCATATTTATATAGACAATAAAAGCGGGAACGATAGACAAAGACATCAGGCACAACCCCTCCAATATCATATGGAGACGCACTTTTCCCTTATCTGCGCCTACCACCATACGGATACCAATCTCACTTCGACGCTGATATGTTCGCAACCAGAATGTACCGAAAACACCCAGAAACACAGTAATAAGTACAAAAACGACGACATAAACCATAGGCAGGATAGACTCCCTGATTTCTTTTCCTACAACATCCTCTCTAAACTTAGAAGAAGGTGTAACAGACGCTACATAAAGATTATTTTCTCGCAGACGGTCGCCCATATCATTCTGAAAATTATCCTGAAAATGCTTTGCACTCCCCGACTTAACACGAATAGAAATATCAACTCTGGTTACATCATTTTCTTTGCTCCAATCTTCAAGCCTTGAATTTGTTATAATCTCAAAGAAAGCTCCCTCGTATGGGAAAAACTCCTGACGCTTCATTATGCTACTAACAGCTATAACTCGGTTGGGATTCGTTCCTCGACCTCCCTCTTCGGGAAAAAAAACATCCCTTCCTATGGCAGCATTTGCGCTCCCATAGAGCTGCTCTGCAATATCCTGTGTCAGAATAATTTGATTCTGCCCGCTTTCTTGAACCCGAATAGGCTTATCATCAGCTGTACGGATACGAAATACATCAAAGTAAGAAGGAGTGACATACCTATCGCGAATAGCTTTTGTGATAACAGAATCCACTTTCAACGAGGCCCACACACCTCCCATCGAGTAAGGCGCCGAATGAAAAGATATTGCCACAGCTTCTACATCGGGATATAATTTTATCCGATCCAGCAAGCTGAGTAATGATTCCGTTGGGGTTTGTGTAATCTGCTCGGGCGCAACATAATTAGGGGCAATAGGGGATAGTGCTTTTAGTTTCAGCACGTAAGTATTATCTATATCAAAGCCTTTAGGTTCCAGATAGTTTTTAGCCCTGACATACAAAAAGTCGGACATAAGCAGTAGAAAGAGAAACACAACAATCAACTCCAATATCAGCCAACCATTATGCCGACGCTCTATCCATATTTGTTTAAAAAGATTCTTTATCATCGTTAATTGTTTTTTAATTCTCAGTATTTAATGACTCTACGATTTCTGCTTTGGCTATTCTCCATGCAGGCAAGATGGTAGACAGGATATTAATGAGCAGACAAACTAATATGGCGGCAACAAAAAGAGTAGGTTTCAGAATCATAGACCAATGCACGTTAACATCAGGATACCCCAACAAACTATCTTTTGCCATATATAAGAATAAGATAGACACTCCCACCCCGATAACACTTCCGATGAAGGTGATTGCAAAATTCTCTATAATAAGTTGCCCGATAATCTTTGTAGATGTTGCACCAAAAGCCTTTCTCAACCCAATCTCGGGGCTTCGCTTTTTAATTTGAGAAAACATAATACCCAAGAGGTTAAATATAGGCAAGAAAAGAAATAAAGCAGCAAGCGAGAGCATTCCCGAAAAATTACCATCCAGATGGTCGCCCTGCACATAGTAAAACATGCGTTGAGTACTCGTAATAGGCTGCTTCCATATATTGGCTTTGAATTCTTTCTGTCCCGAGTTAAAAGTAGCCACCCTACTTTGGGCTTCTTGGCGTATGGCATCAAAATCACTCTTAGATTTAGCCAATATAAATACTTGAAATTCACCACCTATCCCTTCGGTAAAGTCAGCTTTCATCACCTCATCATTCAGCGAATAAGGAGTCCAGATTTCACCATAGGCTTCACTAACGGCATCACTTACAGAAGCTACAACTCCTAAGACTTTATAATCGACATAGTCTAATTGCATGGTTTTACCGGCAACATCCGTTGTTCCGAAAAATTCTCGTGCCACTTTATCGCTTATCACGGCTACCGGCATAGCCGAAGCAAACATCGACTCTGTATAAGAGGTTCCGTTTATAAAATGGAAATCGAATATTTTCCAAAAGTTTACATCCGTTCCTCTTACATCACATTCCCTGATCTTTTTATTGCCTTGAACCGAGGCTTGCTTTTGTGTCACATTAGAGGTAACAGCTGTCACTACCTCCGGAATTGTCATTTTATAAAAACACTGCTGCACGATATTATATCCCATTCCACCTCCACTATACCCTACATTATCTTTATTAAGACCTTCTATTACATCTATATAAAGCATTCTACCTCGTTCCGAAACCGGCGAAAAAGAAGCCGTTTTTATCTGATAAGTCAAGACCAAAATCATCATTGTGGCTACAGCTAAAACAGTACCTAAAATAGTAAAAAAGCCTACTAGAGGATTTTCCCTCAGCCCGGCGATTGCTTGTTTAAAATACTGCTTATACATACTCAATGCTTTTTATTTTATTACTGCTCTGTAAAACGAACAACAAAATAGAGTTGCTAATATTTATCCTCATACATTATTACTTAATCATCGGTCGATATATTTATTCCGAAGTATATAATCAAACGTCCTGCCAAAAACATAAATACCTAATAAACAAATAAATAACCAATAAATCAGTGTTCGATTTCGGAACTTTGTACGATTATGCTTTATCAAATTCGAAAATTACAATAAAAATAAACACGCAAATAGTTCGCTAAACAACCTTAAAGTTTTAAATTTGCATAACCATTGTTCATGTCAGATACACAAAAGTACCCGACAACCTAACCGCTAATTGAGAATTAAGCATATAGAGATTAGCAGAGCCTAATACTTCTAAAATTTAAATTTTCTAATCATGGGACTAAAAAAAATCTTATATCTGATATTATTGATTGCAACAGCTACAGCCTGCGATGACGATACACAAAGTAACATTAAAGAGATCCGAGCTTTTAGTGTAAACGCAATAGAAGCTACAATAGACCAAACAAATAAAACGGTAAGACTAACCCTGCCGAAGGGAAGTGACTTAAAAAAGATAAAACCGACGATTAAAGTATCGCCCAAATCATCCGTAAGCCCGAATTCAGAAATGGAGCTGGATTTCACCAATCCTGTAAAATATATAGTAACGGCAGAGGATGGCTCTCAGCAAGAGTATCTTGTGACTATAACCACGGCAAAATCATCAGATAAATACATCCTTGTTTTCAAGATCGGTCAGAACTCAGGCGACGTAGATTGGCAAAAAAACAGGGTAGACGCCGAAGTTCCCGTGGATACAGATTGGACTAAAATAACGCCTACAATAACCGTGTCGGAAGGTGCGACGATATATCCTGCTTCGGGAACAGAAGTTGACTTTACGAATCCCGTAAAATATACTGTTACAGCAGAAGACGGCAGCAAGGTTGAATATGTGGTTACAATATATGATGCCATCTCAAGAGCCACACCCGTTGCAGTATCTACAATGATAGAAACAGTAGATAAAGAGTCAACCCGCTATTATTTTTCATACAACTGGGCAAGAGAAATACAAGAGTATGCCACCGGGCATTCAGCACCACGGTTTATAACCAAATTTATCTACGACAAGGGAAAAGTAAGCGAGATACTCATTACTGAAGAAAACGAGCCGGAAGTAATAAGTGTTATATCCGATCTAAGTGTTACCTATCCCGACAACAAGACGGTTAACCTCACTGATAAAGCAACAAATGCGATATCTAAAATAAAATTGAATGATTGGGGAAAAGTAACCGAGTATACAAAAAACAATGGAGATATCGAAAAATTTGAATATGACAAACAGGGAAATATAATAAAGTATACGCATGCAAACGGAGACTTCGAAACAATGACTTTCGAAAACAGAAACGGTGCATTCAAAGACAGTTTCAAGCAACAATGGCTATCACTGTTCACAGTATCACCGGCCAAGGCAAATCCTCAGCAGATTACCTCTGTAACTACATACACCAAAGACGGACAACTCAAAGAAACAATTAATTATAAAAATCAATACAACATCACATACAACCTCTATCACTATTCTTATACAAGTGAAGGTGTAAAAACAAGCGTCAGTTTCTTCTACGAATAATAAATACAATAAAAGCGATTGCAAACCAAAAATGTAATCGCTTTTGATATGTCCTTAACACTTAGCTATTGAAGCTAAGATCGCATCGTATACAATTAATTATGCCCGGAATGAGGTACAGGCACAACAACAGGCACAGGAGTCCTATTGGGAGTACCGGCAAACCATTCTACTAATTTATCATTCAGAAAACGAATTGTATAGCTATTTCCATACAAGTTGTCGGAGTATGCAATTGTCTCCAAGTCACCCTCGGGAACCGCAACAGCCTCAAGGTGTGTATAGCTCGTACCCAACACATTCACAACCTCTTGCTTGGTCATGCCCAATCTGAGTTGTTTTACTTTCGAGTCTAAACTCCACACTCCACAAGAACATAGAGCAACCGTACAGAATAAAATAAACAGGAAAAATTTATTCAGTAGTATCCTTTTCATAGCATGTATTTTTATGATGTATCCTTGTTATTAAGACAAAAATACGAAGAAAAGGTTTAAATGTAAAAGTTTTAAAAATATAGTAAGAAAAATAACAAACAAGAATTTATCCTTTCAGTTTGTTTTGATTCTTATAAGATATAACAAACCCTCTTGGGATTATATTATTATGATTCTAACAATCCGGAAATTTCATTATTCGCCAATATCATGTTATCAAGAATTTTCTCCAAATTATTCTTCAATTCTCGCGAAAAACTATTCAATAATTGCAGATGAATTTCAACATGGCAATCGTCATCGATACCCAGAATTGTTTTAATACCTTTATATTTCAAATTAATATTTGCTGCAATATTAAGCATCTCCCCTCTCTTGTCTTCGGGTAGTTCGTAGCTGTGCAGGTTATAAAGGATCAGGCTGAACATTTCAGTCTCTAAAGGTATACAAACTACATTCTCGATATCGGCTCCAACAACATTATGAAGCGGACGAATACTAAATGTATTTCCGTTATAAATAAAAGTGATAAAGCGATCAACATGACACTCAGGAAATAAACCTCTCTCTTGTAAACAATTGTAGAATTCATTTTTAATGTCCATTTTTATTTTATTTACGCCTTTCTGTTCCCCTCGAAAGACAGGATAAATATATATGGAAGCGTGGGAATCAGCCGTACTATCACATTCAGAGGTATCGCCAAACACCCATCGCATAGATAGACAACTAACCCCACGCTCATATATAATTCATACTAAAAAACGTATAAACCAAATGAACGTGAGAGCCAATTGCTACTACCCCTATGCGATTAAAATTTGGCGATTTTCCGAATATGGGATAATACCTTAACACTTCTCGTTTAAAATCTATATAATCCCAATACAATCCGCTGACAGATTAGAATTAACACAAATTTAGACGAAATGCGCGACCCTTCAAAATATTTCAAATCAATAGTTTCGATAAAAAACGAATTTGTTAAATTATCATATCAATATTCACTAATGAACAAATAGCTGGCTATACGCTTCGTTATAATTCTTTATTTTGCTTGCAATTTCACACAAAAAGTCACATCTTCAAACAGAAGACATCCCCCCCTTATTTAAATACTGAATTTGATATATTGGAAGAATTTCTGTAGACAGAAAACATTGACAACTTTATTCACACTTCAGTAGTAAGCGATCTGCTTTTTGTAAAATTCATGTACAATCTCAATACCCATAATCGTGGTTGTGTTAACGTTCTTACAATACCCTACTAACTTTACACCTAAAAGCAGTATTTTTTAGGACAAAAAAAGCAACTACATTTCTGTAATTGCTTTTCTGTCATCAGAGCGGAAGACGGGGCTCAAACCCGCGACCCTCAGCTTGGAAGGCTAATGCTCTATCAACTGAGCTACTTCCGCAATGTATAATTTGCATCTCAAAAAGTGGGCAGTGAAGGATTCGAACCTCCGAAGACGTAAGTCAGCTGAGTTACAGTCAGCCCCAGTTGGCCGCTTTGGTAACTGCCCTTTTTGCTTTGCGGATACAAAGGTAATACTTTTATTTATTCCTCCAAATTTCTACGGTAAAAATCTATCATTTTTATCGCAGTTATTGCGCATTCATCCCCTTTGTTACCATGCTTGCCTCCGGCACGATCTATAGCCTGCTGCATGTCGTCGGTAGTTAAAAGTCCGAATATGAATGGAATATCATAGCGAATATTCATATCTGCGATACCCTGAGTTACGCCACTGCATACATAGTCAAAATGTGGAGTATCTCCTCTTACTACGCATCCGATAACGATAACGGCATCCACCGGCTTATTTTCTGCCAGATGTTTTGCACCAAAAACAAGCTCAAAACTTCCCGGAACAAAGTCGATCAGAATATTTTCTTCTTTCACCCCATGCTTTTTCAATGTGCTATACGCTCCATCAAGCAAAGGCTTCGTTATATTCTCGTTCCATTCCGATACCACGATACCGACTGTCATTTCTACTCCACTGGGCACTGTAGCCGGATCGTACGATGATAAATTATGGTATGCTGTTGCCATTTTTTATATATTTTGTTAGGCTGCAAAGATACCGATTGTAAACAAATATCCAAAACTCAAAAAAGCTTTATCGATCAAAAGCTTTATCTAAAAACTTTAAACAACTTCTTTAATTCTTAATTTTTATCAATTAGCGAAGTAGATTGCAAAGATTTAACTAATTTCGCACACTATATAATAAGGTATTACAAATCATTACAATGAAAGTAAAAATCATAAATAAATCGCAACATCCCCTTCCCGAGTATGCCACCCCTTATTCAGCAGGAGTAGACCTCAGGGCTAATATAGAAAATCCGATCACGCTAAAACCCCTCGAAAGAACGATGGTTCCTACAGGGCTCTATCTGGAACTACCACAGGGCTACGAAGCGCAAATACGCCCTCGCAGCGGATTGGCTGCCAAACACGGATTGACCGTACTGAACTCTCCGGGAACAATAGATGCCGACTATCGGGGCGAAATCCGTGTTATCTTAGTCAACTTATCCAACGACAACTTTGTTATAAACAATGGTGAACGAATTTGCCAGATGGTTATAGCCCAACATGCGCAAGTAGTATGGGAAGAAGTAGACTCGATCAGTGAGACTGAGCGTGGCGACGGAGGATTCGGACACACAGGAAAAAAATAAAAAAGAACTATATTCTTATATGAAAAGAACTATATACAGCGTCCTTCTCTTCTTATTTGTTGTCTCAGCATTCTCCGATCTATCGGCACAGAAGAAGACCGTCAAAAACAGTGTCGTATCTCAAGCCCAAGACCTGCCGATGGCTAAACTGTCGGAAGATGACAAGCGCAAGTTTGACTATTACTTTCACGAGGCTATGAATGCCAAAGCGACAAGTAAATTTGACTCGGCATTCGACCTTTTGGGATACTGCTTGGCTATCGATTCTACCAATGCCAATGTGTATTACGAATTGGGGAATTATTACAATTCGCTGGATAATAAAAATAAGGCATTGGATTTCTATCGTAAGGCTACAAGTTACGACGGAAGCAACTTCTATTACAACATGGCCTATGCAAGCCTTTGCCTAGAGTTTAAGCAATATAGCGACGCTATAGAACAGTTCGAAAAGCTTCTTGTATCCAACCCCGACAACTCGGACTTATATGTATATCTGTCGGAAGCCTATCGCATGGATGGAAACATACACAAGGCGATATCGACCCTCGACAAGATGGAGCAAATAGTAGGACTGAACGAAAAGATCAGCCTGCATAAGTACCAACTGTATACAGCGATAAAACAAGAGAGCAAGGCTTTTGCAGAAATACAAAAGTATATAGACAAATATCCGTACGAAATAAAATATCAGATATTGCTTGCCAACTTATACTTGCAAGCAGGGAAAAACAATGAGGCGTACATGGTCTACAGTAAAGCAAAATCCATCGACCCCGAAGATCCTTATCTGATATCGTCACTTGCTGAATATTACGAAAGAACAAACAACAAAGAGGCAGCCGAAGAAGAACTTCACACAGCCCTTATGAGCCGCAAGATGGAGATCGACACCAAGTTGGCTATTCTGGCTCAGTATGTAGGCACTTTGCAGCAAAACAGACAGGATACGAAGGTCGCCAATCAGCTGTTCGACTCCTTGATGGTACAACATCCGCAAGAGCCGAAGCTAAACCTCATGTATGGCAATCTGCTGATGATGCAAAACAAAAAAGAGGAAGCACGATTCCAATATCAGGTATTTGCAGAAGCCAATCCAACTAACCCGGTAGGATGGGAGCAACTGCTGAGCACAGCATTTCCTGATAGCTTAGACATGACAATCAGAGTTTGTAAGCAAGCCATATCATACAACCCCGAACAACCTCAGTTTTACTTCTACTTGGGTATTTCGGAGTATATGAAAGATGATTATAACACTGCACTGGAAACACTTCAAAAAGGAGTGGTATATGTAGACGAAGAAAACGTATCTCTTCTATCCGACTTCTACGGGCAAATAGGTGACCTGTATTACCACCTCAACAAGCTCGACAGCGCATTCCTTACCTACGACAAAGCGATAGAGTATAACCCAAACAACATGGGTGTGCTCAACAATTATAGCTATTTTCTTTCCGTAGCCAAGAAAAACTTGGACAAGGCAGAGAGAATGAGTAGCGTTACGGTAAAAGCAGAACCAACAAACCCTACCTATTTGGATACCTACGGATGGGTATTGTTTGAGCAAGGAGCTTACACGATGGCAAAAATATATATAGAAAACGCCATAAAGTATAGCGAAGAAAAAAAGACAGAAATCAGCAGTGAAGTACTCGAGCATTACGGCGATGTACTATACAAAACCGGAGAGACCGAAAAAGCACTGGAATACTGGATAAAGGCAAAAGAGAAAGGTGACAGCAAGTCGAAAACGCTGGACAAAAAAATTGAAACAAAAACTTACTTTGTCGAAAAATGAAACTATCCAACAGATATATACTTATAGTACTTGTCACTCTGGCAATACCTTTTGCTATCAGCAGTTGCGGATCGAAAAAGACGCTGACTACAGGAGGCACATTAGCCGAGAAAAACAACAATGAAGTGATTGCCGACGCCCTGAGATCGGAGCTCGATTATAAAACGCTGACCACAAAAGGCAGTATCGAGTTCAAGTCGGGCAAATCGTCACAAAAAGTTCCTGCGGTATTTAAAATAATAAAAGACAGTATACTTCAGGCTTCGGTACGAATACCGTTTATAGGGGGAGAGGCTATGCGCATCAACTTCACGCCCGACAGTATAGTTATTATAGACCGCCTAAAAAAACAATACATGGCCGAACGCTACAAAGACTCGAAAGTAGTTGCAGGCTTCGACTTCAATTATTACAACCTTCAGGCACTGTTTACCAACAGGTTGTTTATCCCCGGATATAAAGAGGTAGTAAATAAAGACTTCGGCAAATTTAAAGTTACTTCAACAAACGATACGTATCTGATGCAAACAAAAGGCAAAAGCGATTTGTTGTACAACTTCCAAGTTGATGCGTCCGACAGAATTATATCTACTCTTATCATTCAGGAGAAAAAGAATGTTTCCATCCAATGGGATTACAGCAACTTTATCAAAGACAACAATCGTGTATACCCCACAAATATGGAAGCGAAGGTTAGCTTTGCAAAAAAACAAGCCAACATCAATATTTCATACGACAATCTGGATATAGATAAAGACTTTAGTGTAGATACATCGATTCCTTCTAAATACAAAAAAGTTGGATTTTCGGATATTATAGGAGCTTACATAAAATTGAAATGAGAAAAACACTTCTCTTACTCACACTCGTCGTTAGTATTTCTTCTTTTGCTCAAACAGCCAAAATAAAAGAACTGGAGCAGCAAAGGAAAGATGCCTTGCGTGAGATTTCAAATACTGATAAGCTACTGCGTGAAACCAAGAAAACAACAACAAACCTCCTAGACAGAATAAAACTGATCTCGAACCAAATATTTTCGCGTCAAAAAGTATTAGGCCTTCTCGAACAGGAAGTGAGCGGTATATCTGCCGAAGAAATACAGATAGGGAAGGAAATTGTAATTCTCGAAGCCGAGCTTAAAGCGAAGCAAGCCAATTACGCCAAAGCAATCGATGCCATGCAACGCAACAGGCAAGGAGAAAACAAATTACTGTTTATCCTATCGGGCAAATCACTCACCGAATCGTACCGAAGAATGCGTTACCTGAGAGAATACTCGGAGTGGAGAAGTCAGCAGGCTGACGAGATAAAAGAAAAGAGCGAAACGCTCAAAGAAAGAAAAGAAGCGTTGAAGAAAGTAAAGACCGAAAAGGTGACGCTAATCAATCTTCGGTCTTCGGAACAAGATAAACTAAAGAAAGAAGAAACAAATTATCAGCAAGAGGTTAGCGAAGCACAAAGCAAACAGAAAGACCTCCAAAAAATACTGACTCAGAAGAGAAAGCAAGCCGAAGCCCTCGACAGACAAATAGCCAAGCTCATAGCCGAAGAGGTAGCCCGTCAGGAACGTGAAGCAAAACGAATAGCTGAGGAAAAAGCACGTGCAGAAGCAGCGAAAAATAATAATGCGACAACCAATAATAAGAATAAGACTCGGACTAGATCGAGTGAAAGCAGAACAACAACACGTACTCCTGTTGCCACTTCTACTCCCGAAAATATAACATTATCGAACAACTTTGCGGCAAATAAGGGTAGACTTCCTTACCCTATATCTGGAAACGCAACCATCACCACACGTTTTGGTACACACCAGCACAGCAAATGGAATGTAACCACCTCAAGCGGAGGTATAGACATTCGATCTCAGGCGGGAGCCGATGCCAAATCGGTATTTAATGGTGAAGTAACTTACGTAGCCGCAATTCCGGGATATAATACCTGTATCATTGTCCGTCATGGAAACTATTACACCTTCTATGGCAATATACAGAGCATATATGTGAAACAAGGTGATACCGTAAAAACCGGCCAGTCGTTGGGTAAAGTATATACCGATCCCGACACGGGCTACTCTCAAATGCATTTCCAACTCTGGCAAGGTACAAACAAGATGAATCCTGAACCTTGGCTAAGATAATGGATATGGAGAGAGACAGTTTTATCGAATTACCAATCATCACAGACCATCGGGGCAAGCTTACCTTTGCCGAAATAGGGCAGCATATACCGTTCGATATCTCTTGTGTTTCGCTGATTACGCAAAAGCAAGACTTAGAAAAGAACGAGCAGATATTGATTGCCTTGCAAGGCGTTGTAGAAATATCCGTTAACGATAGAAGATATACTCTCGACGAGCCTCACCAAGCACTTTATATTCAAGATAAAAGCGAGATAAAAAACATATCCGACAATGCTGTTGGCTTGATTATTTCATCAAAAAAGAATACTAAAGCTTCCGCTAAAAAAGCTTCTTCGTCAAATAGATATACAGTATCAGATTGTGCGCTGATCCCTCTGGAGGAGAATATAAATATAGCAAACGATATCCCCTTTTCAGTAAAGCGTGTTTTCTATATCTATGATATCCCCGAAGGAGAAAGAAGAGGGATGCATGCCCATAAACTTTGTCACGAAATACTGATTGCTATAAATGGCAGTTTCGTAGTAGAGTTGAATGACGGGATAAATAAAAAAACAGTTACCCTTGATAGCTCTTCTTACGGGCTTCATATTCCTCCCGGTATATGGGCGTTAGAGACAGAGTATTCGACCAACGCAAGATGTATGGCATTAGCATCGGACGAATACGATCCTATGAATTACATTCATTCTTATTCAGATTTCATCAAATACCGTCAGGATGGAAATTAAAATATACACGCCCGACTTCAAGCTCGAATGGGATAATTTTGTTCGCAATTCGAAAAATGGCACATTTCTTTTATATCGGGATTTTATAGAATATCACGGCAACCGCTTTAGAGACTATTCTCTACTCTTCTTCGAAAAAGGGAAATTGATTGCTCTTCTGCCCGGACATCTCGAAAACAAAGTGTTTTATTCTCACAAGGGATTGACATACGGCGGTATGATAATGAGCAAGGACACAAAAGCAAAAAATATATTATCTGCATTTGAGTACCTTACCATCACATTTCGCAGGCAAGGGATAAAGAAGATTGTTTACAAAGCTATTCCTCATATCTATCATCAGCAACCAGCAGAAGAAGACCTGTATGCCCTCTTTCGCAACAAAGCAGAGCTTACAGAACGAAATATATCATCGTCGATACTCATCTCCGAAAAAATAAAATATTCGGAACTACGAAAACGAGGGATAAAAAAAGCCGAAAAGAGCGATCTGAAAGTAAAAAAATCTGACAATTGGGAAGGTTTTTGGAAAATCTTGGAACACAATCTGCAAACACGATACAACAAGCAGCCGGTACATTCTCTGGAAGAAATTCTTTTATTGAAAAAGAAATTCCCTAAAAATATACATCTCTTTACGGTAAAAAATAAGGATAAAGATATAGTTGCAGGCTGCCTTATTTTCGAAACCAAAACAGTCGCACATATCCAATACATTGCAGCATCGGACGAAGGAAAGAAGAAGGGAGCTACAGATTTGCTGGTAGATCACATAATCAGTGAAGCATATCCCGACAAGAAGTATTTCGACTATGGGGTTTCCACCGAAGACAGTGGACTGTATCTCAACGAAGGACTGATAGAACAAAAAGAAGGGTTCGGAGCGAGAGCCACAGTATATGATATTTATACGATCAATCTCTAAAAATCAAAATTATAATTAGCGATATATTTACGCTTCCTGATATATCTACAAGTCCTTTATAATATAGAAAAAGAATATTTACATAGATGAATTTAAATTCTTTTATACGAAAAAAGAGCATCGATAGCATCTCTGGCGAGGGCGATTCTATGGGCTCGGGAATGAAAAGAGTACTCGGTGTGAGAGACCTGACGCTTTTCGGTATTGCTGCCATTGTGGGCGCAGGTATTTTCAGCACGATAGGACGTGCAGCTTTTCATGGAGGACCGGCAGTGTCGCTCCTTTTTGTTTTTGTTGCCATAGCCTGCATTTTCACAGCGCTGTGTTATGCTCAGTTTGCATCTATGATATCAGTGAGCGGTAGTGCATACACATACACCTATGTGTCGTTAGGCGAAATATTTGCATGGACAATAGGCTGGGCGCTGATACTCGAATATGCCGTATCGAATATGGTGATAGCAATTTCGTGGTCGGAATATTTCACCACCCTGCTGCAAGGGTTTGGCGTACAGTGGCCCGACTGGCTTGCCATAGGATACGCCACGGCATACAAAGCCCATAATGCAGTGTTGCATGGAGGTACAGACCTGCCTGCACACATACTAAAGGCTGCCCAAATATACCAGAATGCTCCCGAACTATTCGGCTCAAAAATATTGATCAACCTGCCTGCGGGACTTGTAGTTACCGCACTTACTTTTCTTGTCTTTTTGGGAATAAAGGAATCTAAAGCGCTCAACAATTTGCTGGTATATCTCAAGATAGGGATAATACTGGCCGTAATCCTTATCGGAGCATTTTTTGTAAAGCCCGAAAACTGGTCTCCCTTTGCGCCAAATGGCATACAAGGCGTTCTCGGGGGTGTGGCTGCTGTATTCTTTGCCTTCATCGGCTTCGACTCTATATCTACCACAGCCGAAGAAAGCAAAAATCCACAACGGGACATGCCTCGTGCAATGCTTTACTGCTTGGGGATATGCACCATATTGTATGTTGCGATAGCACTTGTACTCACGGGAATGGTAAACTATAAAAACTTGGGTGTAGACGACCCTTTAGCATACGTATTCCAATTGGTAAATATGGATTTTGTGGCAGGGGTAATATCTTTTACAGCGATAATTGCTATCACGAGCGCAATACTTGTCTTCCAGATCGGACAGCCCCGTATATGGATGACAATGAGCCGCGACGGATTGCTATGGCCTAAGTTCTCGAAAATCCATCCCAAATACAAGACTCCGTCCTTCTCCACTATCATTACAGGAGTTGTAGTGTGTATACCATCTTTGTTTCTCGACATGCAATTTGTGGTCGATCTTACCAGTGTAGGCACATTCTTTGCATTTATCCTTGTGTG
Source organism: Dysgonomonas sp. Shenzhen-Wh21 (assembly GCF_043392705.1). Lineage (NCBI taxonomy): Bacteria > Pseudomonadati > Bacteroidota > Bacteroidia > Bacteroidales > Dysgonomonadaceae > Dysgonomonas > Dysgonomonas sp. Shenzhen-Wh21. The sequence continues at coordinate 69,607 of NZ_JAIXHZ010000078.1, read as the reverse complement.
TTCGGGAGTGCTGTTTCTCGATCATAAAGGAGAAAGCAAAAAAGCTAAATTTAAGGTTCCCTACATAAATGGACAATATATCATTTTTATATTATTCATAGTTGGAGTATCTTTGTTTATTGGTAAAACCGATTATACAGAGGTTGTCGCCAGAAAACCCTTGCTGATAGTCTTTTGGGCTGTTTGGCTGGGATTGTCTGTTGCGGCATTCAGATATAAGTTTTCGTTGCTCCCCGTATTGGGAATCCTTACCAATTTATATCTGATGACAGAGCTGGGATGGTCAAACTGGGTAATGTTCCTTATATGGCTTGCAATCGGATTGATCATATATTTTGGATATGGATACAAAAAAAGTAAATTAACATTGCAAAGAGAACAGATAGGCAACCCGGGAGATTTAATGTAACATTATCAATCTCAACGAACAGTTGTTGCCATACATACAAAAATAACAAATAGGTCTGCGACCCTAAACATAACAGAATGAAAGAGAAAGAAATGATTTTCGGCATACGTGCTGTAATAGAAGCCATAGAAGCCGGAAAAGAAATAGATAAAGTAATTGTAAGACGTGAACTTCAAGGAGACCTTTCGAAGGAATTGTTTGCTTTGCTGAAATCACGAGACATTGCGGTGCAACGTGTACCCAACGAACGCCTCGACCGTTTTACACGCAAAAACCATCAGGGAGTAATTGCCTTCCTTTCGGCTATCACATACGAGCATATCGAAGACATCATTCCTTTCTTGTATGAGCAAGGGAAAGACCCTTTCATTTTGGTGCTGGATGGAATCACCGATGTGCGCAACTTCGGAGCTATTGCACGCACATGTGAAGTAGCGGGTGTAGATGCAATCGTTATACCGGCAAAGGGTAGCGTAACCGTAAATGCCGATGCCATAAAGACATCAGCAGGAGCATTGCTCAAAATTCCTGTATGTAAGGAGCAAAGCCTTACCAATGCGATTCAGTTCCTGAAAAATAGCGGAATAAAAGTAGTTGCAGCCACCGAGCGTGGTGCTGACGACTATACAGCTGTTGATTACTCTGGTCCAATAGCTTTTGTGATGGGTGCGGAAGACACGGGAGTATCGAACGACAACTTGAGAATAGCAGACAATCTTGTAAAAATACCTCAATTCGGCACAATAGGCTCTCTCAATGTATCTGTTGCCGCCGGAGTACTGATCTATGAAGTGATACGCCAGAAGGGCATAAAATAATTTTCATCATTCAAACTCAGCGTACAATGAAAAAAATAATTTCAACGAATAATGCACCTGCGGCAATAGGGCCATACAGTCAGGCTGTAGAAGTAAATGGTATGGTATTTCTTTCGGGACAACTTCCTATCGATCCGGCAACGGGTGATTTTCCCGAAGGTGGTGCTAAGGAACAAACCGAACAATGTTTCAAAAACATTAAAGCGATCCTTGCCGAAGCAGGTCTTACAACCGATAATATCATAAAAACTACCGTATTGCTAAACGACATAGCTCACTTTGGAGCAATGAATGAGGTGTATGCTACACAATTTTCGGGAACATTCCCCGCACGTTCGGCTTTTGCTGTCAAAGACCTGCCAAAAGGAGCATTGGTGGAAATAGAAGTAATCGCAGCCAAATAATATTTTATAAAAAAATCTTTACAGTAAAATAACCTCGTAATAATTGCGTTTCTCTGTTGTAGAAACTCAAAAGAATGACTGTTGACGAAAAATATATGTATCGTTGCCTGCAACTGGCACTCAATGGAAAAGGATTTGTAAGTCCCAATCCGATGGTGGGTGCTGTGGTAGTTCACAACGATAAGATAATAGGAGAAGGCTTTCACCGTGAGTATGGCAAAGCCCATGCCGAAGTGAACGCCATCGCCAGCGTGAAAGACAAATCATTGCTCAAAGAGTCTACCATCTATGTATCACTCGAACCATGTGCACACCAAGGAAAAACACCTCCATGTGCCCAACTGATCATCGACAACCAGATTCCGCATGTAGTTATCGCATGCCTCGACCCCTACCCTGCTGTTTCGGGACGAGGAATAAAGATGCTGCAAGATGCCGGCATAAAGGTTGATATAGGAATATTAGAGCGGGAAGCATGGGAGCTAAACAAAGAATTCTTTACCATACAAACAAAAGGCAGGCCATATATATACCTGAAGTGGGCACAGACTCAGGATGGTTTTATAGACAAAGCCAGAGACGAGAAAGACATTCCTCAGCCAACGCCGATATCGAATGAGTTTTCGAAAATGCTTGTACATAAGAAAAGAGCAGTTGTTCCTGCAATTATGATAGGTACAAATACAGCAATAAAAGACAATCCGTCGCTCACAACACGACATTGGTATGGAAAAAACCCCGTACGTGTTATACTCGACAGGCAAGGACGCATACCGCTCGATTATACGATTTTTGATGGAAAAGTAGAAACGATTGTATTCACCGAAAAGGAGTCTTTTCCGAAGCTGGAGAAGGTTACTTTCATCCAAATTCCATTCGACGAAAATGTATTGGAAAACATATTCACGACGCTTAAAAAGCGGAAAATCACTTCGGTACTCGTTGAGGGAGGACAAGAACTGCTTCAAAATATTATAGATAAACGATTGTGGGATGAAGCCTTCATAGAAATTTCGGGCATTACATTCAACAATGGAGTACGAGCTCCCATCATTGCGGGGCATGTCTTAAATGAGATAAATTGGGGGGCTTCTAAACACATTCATATACGTTTAGCCTAACCATAAAATTATATAAATATTAGATTTGTTGACGCATAAGCCGAAATTCTTTCTATTTTTGCACATTGATATTGAATAAAACTGATTAAAATAATGAAGTTGAAGAAATTTTCTTACCTACTACTTTTCGTAACTTTTTCACTCATTGCATTAAGTTCTTGTAATGATAATAATACGACTACTACAACTGAAGGCGGTTCTGCCGATGCTCAGATTTATTCGTTCAAGTTGTCAGCCATAGCGGTATCTTCTATCGACTCTGTCAACTATCCTATAATGGCAAAAACCAAATTTTCAATCGATCAGAGTCGAAACCTCATTTACAACATAGACTCATTGCCATATAAAACAAAAATAAAGAAATTTGCCACTACGCTCACATACTCGTCTTACGGCATCGGTAAGCTTCAGCTCGTATACCCCGATTCTATTGCAGAATGGAACGGTACAGATTCTATCAACTATGCATTAAATCCTAAAATCAAGGTATATGCGGCAAATGGTCTCGACAGCAGAGAGTATACGATAGATATACGAATACATAAAATAGACCCCGATACAATTATATGGCACAAGGTAGGTACACTACCCGATGCAGTTGGAATACAACAAAAAACAGTATTGAAAGACAATGACTTCTATACATTTACTGTTGCAGACGGCAACCTAGCTGTATATAAAGCATCAAAAAGTGCTCTTGCATGGTCTAAACATCCAATAACAACAGGACCTTCGGCTGCAAATATTGTAATAGAAAGTATAACACTATTCAACAATACGTTCTATGTTGTAGATAAGAACAATCAATCATACAGTTCTACCGATGGTATCAATTGGACAGCCAAGAACAACGAAGTAAAAGCTATTTATGGCGTATTACCGGGAGCCACTGCAGCAAAAGATTCACTCTTAGTAGCTACGGAGCAAGACGGTAAATACTACTTCGCTAAAACAGCAGATATGCAAACGTTGGTTCTTGTGAAGAACTTAAGTAGCAATCTATCCTCGAACGAAATAAGCCAAAGCTTTCCGGCTTCAGATTTCTCTCCGGTTACTTTTGTCAACAGGGCAAATCTGAGCAGCAATATGCTAACCATCACAGGAGGTAGAGGGTTCAACAATCAGCAATCGAACCTCACATGGTCTTTACGTGTCGGAGATGACAATCTTCTGGAGCTAGGTTCAAACCAAGTGAACTTACTATTCGGTGCGAATGACGGTGTCAGTTGTTTCTTATACGACACATACTTGTTTGCGCTAACAGGAAATATACTATATAAAAGTGACAGCATGGGGGTTAAATGGATTTTAGCTCCATCCAAAGAAAGTTTAAGTACAAGTATACCTAAAGCCTCGGGGCAATCGGTAATAGTAGATAGTGAGAACTATGTTTGGATATTCGGCGGAATACCAAAAACAGGATCTACGCCAGTCAAAGAGATTTGGAGAGGTCGCTTAAATCGTCTTATTCCGTAAGGTTCCCCCAGGTTAAAAACTGGCAGTCGATATACTTATTGTCTTACTTTTGCGTTAGATAAAGATAGATATTGAATAATAAATTTATAATGAGAAAAGAGATACTTTTAATTTTTATACTTATTTCAGCCTCTCTCTTCTCGTCTATCACACTCAACGCACAAGACGACTACAAATATGAGATTGGCGGAATGGCGGGCACATCTTTCTATATGGGAGATGCCAATAAGACAAAATTATATCAGAACCCGGGATTATCGGCCGGCGTTATTTTCAGATATAATAAAGACTTAAGATGGTCTGTAAAAAACAACTTTGTAATAGGCAAAGTATCGGGCGACACCAAAAACATGGGAAATAAATTTCCGCATGATCAGCAAGCATCCTTCAGCAGGATGTTTTACGAATTAGGAAGCCAGATTGAGTTCAATTTATTTAATTATAGTGATAAGTTCAGTTACCTTGGCACCAAACGGATAACACCATACGTGTTTACAGGTGTAGGAATAACTTTTGCTTCGGGAGAGAAGAAATTCTTAGATGCAAATATACCTATAGGCATCGGGCTGAAATACAAAATGAAAGATCGCTTGAATATAGGATTTGAATTCTCTTTCAGGAAATTATTCAGCGACTCATTTGACGTGACCGAGAAAAACAGTAAATTTGACCTCGATAGCCCTTATGGGATAAAAGGTAGCATATTCAAGAACAACGATTGGTATTCCCTTACAATGTTTACCATAACATGGGATTTCGGACGTAGAGTGTGTCCTTGCTTAAATTCTGATTAATTTAAAATAAAATATAAATGTCATATTTTGACCAAATAGATAAAACTAGAATACCCAAACATGTAGCCATAATCATGGATGGCAACGGGCGTTGGGCGAAAAGTCAAAATCTGGATCGCTCTTTTGGGCACAAAGAAGGCATTGTTGCTGTACGCAGAACAATAGAGGCAGCGGCCAAAGCCGAGATAGCCTATATAACCCTTTACACATTCTCTACCGAAAACTGGAAGAGACCCGAAGAAGAGGTTAAGGCACTGATGGCATTGATGATACAGGCTGTAGCCAACGAAACCCCTGATCTGATAAAAAACAATATACGGGTAAAGGTGATAGGTGATATAGACCGCCTGCCCGCCGACACACAGAAAGCGCTGGATTTCTGCTTGAATGAAACATCGGTATGTACAGGCACTACAGTTGTGCTGGCTCTGAGTTATTCTTCGAAGTGGGAATTGACAAAGGCCATGAAGACAATAGCAAGTGATGTGAAAGCCGGAAAAATAAAATTGGAAGACATCGAAGAATCTCTAATTCCACAGTATTTGTCTACGAAAGGAATTCCCGATCCTGATATATTAGTAAGAACCGGAGGCGAGCTGCGCATCAGCAATTTCCTTCTTTGGCAAATAGCATATTCCGAACTTTATTTCACAGATGAGCTTTGGCCCGACTTTAACGAAGAATCGTTATTCAAGGCCGTTGTAGATTTCCAAAACCGGGAACGCCGTTTTGGTAAAACCAGTGAACAGGTATCAACAAAACCATAGGTTCACAAATATAAGAGTAGCATTAATACTAATAAAAATATTATTCGATAATAATTCTTAGACCAAATATGTTAAATAAAGGTTTATTCTTTCTGACTGTTATTCTATGCCTTGTATCCACAGGAATACAAGCACAAGGGGTAGACAGCACCGAAATCAAAAATGTGAATAAGGCTCTTGAAGCAAATGTTCAGGATTTACCGCTAATTACATACAACTCCAGTAAGAAGTATGAAATTGCCGACCTTAAACTCACCGGTTTAGTGAATCCGATGTATGAAGATTACACATTGTTTGGTTTTGCACAGCTACAAGTCGGAGATATAATAGAGGTACCCGGCCCTGAAGTAACAAATGCAGTTCGCCGCTTTTGGAGACAAGGATTATTCTCGGATGTAAAAATTGCCGCTACAAAAATAGAAGGTAATAAAATATGGCTCGAAATCAACCTGAAAGAAAGGCCTCGTATTTCTGATATCGTGTATACAGGAATGAAGAAGTCGGAACGTCAGGATATCGCCGCTAAGGTTGGGATGGTGAAAAATCTGCAAATCACCCCATACCAAATGGACAGAGCCAAGACAATCATAAAAAAATACTTTGACGAAAAAGGATTCAACAAAGCAGAGATATCTCTGACTGAAACGCCTGATTTGTCGAAAGAAAATCATGTTATTCTTAACATTGATGTGGTTAAGAAAAACAAGACCAAGGTGAACAGAATCACCATAGAAGGGAATGAAGAGGTAGCCACCAGAACGCTGGAGAAAGCGATGAAAAAGACCAGACATAAAAGCAATTTTAAGTCTTGGCTTGCCAACTTCCTCCGTTCTACAAAGTATGTACCTGAAAGCTTTGAAGAAGATAAGAACAACTTGATCGCCAAATATAACGAATTGGGTTACCGTGATGCTACAATCCTTTGGGATACAGTATATACAGCTGATGCAGAAGGCAAACCTGATAAGGTAAACATCGACATAAAAGTGGATGAAGGTAAACAATACTTCATTAAAGACATCAAATGGGTAGGTAATACCGTGTATCAGACATGGCAATTGCAAACTCAGTTGAATATGAAACCGGGTGATGTTTACAATCAGAAGAAACTAACCGAGCGTCTTTCGGTAGACGAAGGTGCTGTGATGAATGTATTCTATCAAAATCACGGTTACTTATTCTCTAATGCCGACCCAGTAGAGGTAAATATAGAAAATGACTCTATCGACCTCGAGATACGTATTACAGAAGGCCCTGTAGCTAAAATCCGTAAAGTAACTATATCGGGTAACGATAGGGTATATGAAGATATCGTACGCCGCGAATTAAGAATAAAGCCGGGAGCTCTATACAGCCGTGATGACATTATCCGTTCGATACGTGAAATAGCTCAAATGGGACACTTTGACCCTGAGCAATTAAATAATCCGAAAATAGAACCGGATCAGGATTCAGGAACAGTAGATGTAGGCTTACCGTTGGTGTCTAAAGCAAACGACCAGGTAGAGTTCTCTGCGGGATGGGGACAAACAGGTATTATAGGTAAACTGAGCTTGAAATTTACAAACTTCTCTCTGAAAAACTTATTCAATCCGGGCACATATAAAGGAATTATTCCTCAAGGTGAAGGACAAACATTGACTCTTAGCGCACAAACAAATGCTAAGTATTATCAATCCTATTCCGTTTCATTCTTCGATCCTTGGTTTGGAGGAAAACGTCCTAACTCCTTATCTGTAGGTGCTTACTATTCTCGTCAAACAGACATAAACAGCCGTTACATAAACAACAGTTATGGTTATTCTGCTCTAAGCAACTATTATGGTGGCTATGGTAGTGGCTATGGCAGTGGCTACGGAGATTACAGTTTTGCAGCCGACCCGAACAAATCGATAACAATGATCGGACTATCGGTAGGTTACGGAAAACGTTTGACATGGCCTGATGACTATTTTACATTCCAAACAGAGTTGTCTTACCAAAGATATAGCATGAAAGATTGGGCATACTTCATCGTTAAAGATGGTATTGCAAACAACCTAAGCTTGAATCTTACACTGAGCAGAAGATCTACCGACAACCCGATATACACACGTCGCGGAACAGACCTATCTCTTAGCTTACAGGTAACACCTCCATTCTCGTTGTGGGATGGCAAAGACTATGCGTCGATGAAGAAAATCGATGGCTATTATGAGCCAAGCGAAAAATTCACATGGATAGAATATCACAAATGGAAATTTAAAGCAAGAACATATACATCATTATCTGATGTGGTGAAAACACCTGTATTGATGACTCGTGCCGAGTATGGATTTGTGGGTTATTTCAACAAGAATAAGAAATCTCCATTCGAAACATTCTATATGGGGGGTGATGGTATGTCAGGGTATTCGAGCACATACGCAACAGAAACAATCGGACTTCGTGGATATGAAAACGGATCGTTGGGCACACAGGCCAGTGCATATTCTCGTCTGGCTCTTGAGTTGAGATATCCGCTTATCCTAGAACCATCGTCTACGATCTACCTACTGGGTTTTGTTGAAGCAGGTAACGCTTGGAGTGATCTGAATAAATTCAATCCATTCGATCTTAAACGTTCGGCAGGATTTGGAGCACGTATCATGCTACCGATGATCGGACTAATGGGTATAGACTGGGCATACGGATTCGACCCGATCAATGGATCTCGTGATAACAGCGGAAGCCAATTCCACTTTATCATTGGACAAGAGTTCTAAAAAGCCTTTTAACATTATTTATAAGCAAGTTACTAAACTAAAAGATTAACTGTGCGTCTAATAGATATAACACATTAAATTTGACAGTTATGAAAAGATTATTATTACTATTTGCTCTATTTATCGGAATTGCAGCCGGAAGCTATGCTCAGAAGTTTGCATTGATAGATATGGAATATATATTAAAAAATATAAGCACGTACGAAACTGCTCAGGAGCAACTAAACGTAATGTCTAAAAAATGGCAGGGAGAAGTTGACAAAGTACAGCAGGAAGTAAAAAATATGTACAAGTCGTATCAGTCTGACCTTGTTTTTCTATCGGGAGAACAAAAGACTAAAAGAGAAAACGAAATTGTAGAAAAAGAAAAGAGTTTGCAAGAATTGAATCGTAAATATTTTGGGCCCGAAGGCGAGCTTTTCAAGAAAAGAGAAGCCCTTGTAAAACCCATACAGGACGACATTTACAACGCAATAAAAGAGATATCGGAAGCCAAAGGATATCAGCTAGTGATGGACAGATCATCAGCCGAAAGTGTTATTTTTGCTTCCCCCCGAATAGATATAAGTAATGAAGTTTTAGCAAAGCTCGGATATTCAAAATAATTATTTATATTTGTCACCTAAATAAAGAATAACTAATCAAATAGACTTATACACTATGTTAAAAAAACTATTTTTATTGCTGCTGATTGTTGCTCCGGTTTCAATATTTGCACAAGATAAATTGGCATTTATAAATGCAGAAGAGGTGTTCTCTAAAATGCCGGAACTAAAAGAAGTTGAATCTAAACTTGCAACAAAAAGCGAGACGATAAGAAAAAATCTGACAGCTTTAGAAAAAGAGTACAACGATAAAGTTGAGGCTTTCAAGGCAGATACAACCGGGCTTACCGAATCGATCGTACTTGACAGACAAAAACAGTTGGAAGATCTGCAAAACAGATATCAAACATTCTTGCAAACAAGCCAACAAGAATACGAAAAAGAACAACAAGCATTGATCACTCCATTGCAAGAAAAATTGAGAAAAGCGATCAAAGATGTTGGCGACGAAAATGGCTATACTTATATCTTTAATGCTGCTGCAACTCTTTATACAAGCCCTACGGCTGCTGTAGATGCTGCACCTAAAGTAAAAGCTAAATTAGGCATTACTAACTAATCTTCGTTAGTTATAAATCATACAAAAAAAGCTCTGATAGTTTTATCAGAGCTTTTTTATTGTGACTTTACTTTATATTTTCACACTACACATCATACATTTCCCTATCTCTATATTCCTTAGGTGTACACCCATACTTTTGAGCAAACTGCCTGAAGAAGGTGGCTCTGTTGGAGAATCCCGATTTATAAATTATCTCATCAATTGTCATTTTAGTATTTAGCAATAAGTTTCGGGCTATGTACAAACGGCTCTCCCGTATCATATCTGCGGGACTATCACTTTCTACTTCGCTCAACCTACGATACAAGTGACGTGGGCTCATATTCAGTTCTGCGGCAATAAACTGAGCCGAGAGTTTGCTATTCATTATATTCTTTTCGATGATATTGTAGATATCCTGAATAAACTTTGTATTCTCCTTGTGAGTCATCTTACCTTCGGATAGGTCAAATGCACTTAACGGTGAACTGAAATAGTCCTTCAGCGTCTCTTTGCGCGAAATAAGATGCTTTACAGATGTGCGCAAATAGTCTGCATTAAAAGGCTTGGCAAGGTACATCTCTGCGCCCGATGACAAACCTTCTATTTGTTCCTCTATTGTATGTTTTGCCGAAACCAATATCATCGGAATGTGTGCTGTCTTTTTATCCGATTTTATTTCCTTCGTAAGAGAGATTCCATCCCTGCCGGGCATCATAACGTCACAAATGATAATGTTAGGATGTATCTGTGTCAGCATCTCATCTACAAGCAATGGTTTATCTATAGGAATTACATTATACTCATCGGCAAATATCTCACTGATAAACCATAAGATTTCCACATCATCGTCGATAATAAAGATTGTTGGCTTCAACTTATCAAATGCATATTTCGGAAGCTCCATCATCGGTTCATAATCTTTTCTGATAGTGATTTCGGGTAAGGCCTGATTTTTATCAATCAGCACATCGGAAACTTCCTTTTGCGGTAGTTTCACAATAAAGTCGGTACGCTCATCGAGTATGCTGTTTACCTCAATCGTGCCATCCAGCAGCTTTACCATACTATAAGAGATGGCCAATCCCAAACCATTGCGGGAGAACTCTCTCTTGCCTTCACGATTCTCAAAGTCGTCGAGGATACTATATCTGTCAAAAATCCTTGTTATATTTTCGGCTTTAATTCCTTTCCCTGTATTGGATATAATCATCAACAGCTCATCGTTCTCCTGATATACTTCAACCTGTATAAACCCATTGATAGCCGTATATTTGAATGCATTCGATACCAAGTTAGACAAAATGGTATATACGAATCCCCGATCTGAATTCCAAATCAAAGAGCCTTCAATATCCTTGCTGAATTGTATGTTTTTCGATTCGGCCAAGTCGTTGAACGAGTCGCTTATATCATGCGCTATATCTGTGATCGAGAGCGGCTCTATCTGAGGAGATTTATTACCGGTTTCGATCCGCCTAAACTCGATAAGTTCTTGAATCAGGTCATTCAGGCGTTCGGCATTCCGTTGTATAAGCTGTGTATATTTCCTCACAAAACTATCGGACCCGGCATGCGACAAGATACGGTTGCAAGGGCCATATATCAGCGTCAGTGGAGTACAAAATTCATGGGCGATATTGGTAAAGAAACGCAGCTTAGACTCGTGTACTTCCTCCTGATGACGTTGTTTTATTTTCATCATCGCCTTATATTTTTTCTTCTTGTCTTTTATGATAGCTGCTCGTATAAGCAAATATATAACGGATATCACCATTGTTGCATACAACACATACGCCAACGGGGATAGATACCACGGAGGTGTTATTTTTATTGTAATCGAATATACGGGGCTTTCCTTGCCGGTAAGACGGTTCATGTACTTTATAAACAATGTGTATTCTCCCGGCGATAAACTTGTAAACGAAATATTATTAGACGTTCCATTATCAATCCACTGTTTACTCAGGTCATCCAGTTTGTAATAATATGTGTAATTATTCCCGTTTACGTAGTCGAGTGCAGTAAAAGATATAGAAAAGAAGTTTTGATTGTAATTAAGCTCAAGCGTCTCATTTTCTCCATTCGACTGTAAGAAGTCGAATATATTTTTCTCCTGACCAAAAATCATCAGATTGTCAAACTGAATGCGAGGAAAATACTCGGGCTGAGCCATACCCGTCTCCGAGATAGCCACAAAGCCATTGATGCCACCAAAGAATAAGATATCGAATTCTTCATCCTTAAAATAAGCCCCATCGCTATACTCTATAATTTGTAAGCCATTGAGATTTGAATATGTTTGAAAATTATCTTGTTCTATATTAAATTTGATAATTCCTCTATTAGTACTCAGCCAAAGATTATTTCTCTCGTCGGCCAATATACCATGAATGGTATTATTCGGAAAGCCGTTTCTTTCGTTAAATATCTTGTCGCTTCTACCCGAAACGTGCTTAACCAAACCAAAACTGGTACCAAACCAAAATGCATTGTTCGAATCTTTGATAATGGAGAATATATCATTTAGCGTTTGATTTATCCCCTTGTCGGGCACAAGCGTATCTAGTTTATGTTGATTTGTATTCAAGCTATATGCACCATATCCACGGTTTCCGAACCATAAAATAGAATCGTTTTCCTGATAGATTGTAAAAAAATAATTCTGAGAGTCTCTCCCGTCTCTTATCGTAACACGGCTTGCGTTTTTGAATACAGGAGCATTTTGAGTGCCTGCAACTGACACTTTTACAATCCCCGTACCCACTGTCGCCAGCCATAGCGTAGAGTCGTTAAGCTCACAGATGGAGTGTATGTATTTTACAGGTTCTCCGTTGGCTATCAGCGGCACTCGCTTTATCGACCTGTCGCTGTACGAATAGTAACTTAGTCCTTCTTCGCAACCAATCCACAGTATATTTTTCTTACTCTTCGCAAAGGCATATACAGAATTATCGGTGAGTGCAGTATTTCCTGTATTGCTATATTCGAGTGAGAATTTAGAAGGAGCTTGATTGAAATCATAATTCTTTATTTTCACAATCCCATCCCCCTTTGTACCTATCCACAGTGTTTTTTCTTTATCCAAAAACAAAGCTCTCACCGGCTTTTCGATATTCGCCGTAAACGTATTGAACACCGCAGACCTGATCGAGTACATATCATTCGAATACATATATACCCCTTGTCCATCGGTACCTATCCAAACCAAATCTTGATAGCGGTCATTTATTAAACAGAAAATACCCGATTTGATTCCTATATCTTCAGGCTGATAATTATCGAGCTTATCGGATACATATTTCAATCTCAACAGCCCATTGGTCTTGAATCCGATAAAGTAATCGTTGTGATGTTTTATTACCGAAGATATCTCGCCATTCTTCTGTATTATTTCTTTCAGATTCCTGACATAGTATTTTTTCTTATCGGCGAAATGGTATTCATACAAAGTGTAAGTATTATCTATAAAATAGACGATATCAGCAATACCTCTTTCGTAGAAACAATAAAGGAGATCTTCATTGTGAGAAAACAGCTTTTCTTTTTCCAGCTTTATATCGCCTTCCCTACTCTCTTTTATAAGGTATGCCGGATTAGACTGATCTCTTGTAAACACCTGAAGCTTGTTATCGGAAGTGATCACAAAATTGAGAATATCATCATATCTCAATCCTCTTAATATTATCTTCTCAAAGGTTTTGGTCTCCTTTTTATAATAATAAATACAATCATCCTCTTTGATAATAAAGATATGGTTGTTCTTATCTTTTTGTATCAAATAGCGCCCTTTGAACTGATTGAAAGAATCAATCTTTTTAGTGCGTTTATCCAACCTGTTGAGCCCATAGTTTGTGTACACCCAAAGAATACCATCCTCTGTTTCCAATACATTTTCGATAAGATTACCCGACAAGTTGTTCTTCTCATCCGTTGGTTTGTATACTCGAATGCTAAGACCGTTAAACATATTGAGACCATCACAAGAGCCAAACCACAAGAAGCCGTCTTTATCCTGACAAATAGAAAGTATCGCACTGTTTGACAATCCATCATGGTTGGATATCTGGCGGAGATTATATGCATTTATATTCTGACACAATATAAGACCGATCAGAAAAAATGAAGCGTTTAACACGAATTTTTTCATGGATGTATTTTGTCCTAATTCTGATATAAGATTATGACAAAGATAAATATCTTACAGATAGTAAACGAGAAACAAATCCGCATTAACAGAAGCCACATATATAGATTTGAGACAATGTAGTATAGATTTATGACATGGCTCCAGAATTAATATTCTGCAATTGTTGCAGGTTTTAAGAAGAAGATATATTTGCTTTCGGAAAAGATGACTAATACCACTAACCTCTAAAACCTGTAAAAATGAAAAATATAACCTAAAGAGTGATCAACCTAATCCAAATCTAATTTAATCAAAATGCTCAGAATGTCTATTTCAAATTTAGACCTAAAGCGAATTAATCAAAAACAATCTTTTATTTAAATCTAACTATGGTATGATTAAGAGAAAGTACAAAAAAAACTTTGTCAGTTTAGTCTTGTCCCTGTTATTTATTGGGACACCATGCATCTTAAATGCCCAGACTGGCAATATTAATGAGCATCAACAATCACCTTCTGCAAAAAACACAGTAAAAGGAACTGTGAAAGATGAAACAGGAGAGCCTCTTGTTGGTGTTAGTGTAGTAATAAAAGGTACAACAAATGGAACAATGACCGACCTGGACGGTAATTTTTCTATTTCGTGTAACAAAAATGATGTATTACAAATATCCTATGTCGGATTTTTGACACAAGATATTACAGTAGGAAACAACTCCAACTTTCAGATAAAACTGAAGGAAGACCAAAAGGTTCTGGATGAAGTTATTGTGATCGGTTACGGTACTACTACCCGCAAAAGCGCAGTGGGTGCCGTTGATCAGGTAAAGGCAAAAACGATAGAAGAACGTCCGGTGGCTAATGTTACTCAAGCCTTACAAGGAGCTTCACCTAGTTTGACAATCCAACAACGCAGCATGGACCCGAATGACAACAACATGAATATCAACATTCGAGGGCTATCTACCATGAATAACAATTCTCCTCTGATCGTTATCGATGGATTAGTAACCGACAACTCCAGTTTGAACAAACTAAGCCCCGGCGATATTGATAATGTTTCGGTACTGAAAGATGCGGGAACGGCTGCCATCTATGGGTCACGTTCTGCAAATGGTGTTATATTGGTTACAACCAAGAGTGGGAAGAAAAATCAACGCCCTACCGTTCGTCTCGGAATGCAGCTTGGTACACAAGACCCTACCATTTTGTACAGACCGGTAGAAGGATATCAAAATGCGATATTGAAGAACCTGTCATTGACAAATGTAGGGCAAAGCGCAATGTATTCACCCGCAGAAGTACGTGACCTATACGATCACCGAAGCGAAGAGTACTGGAACTTTGACAAGATTATACAATCGGCAATGCAACAGTCGTACAATATGAGCGTTTCGGGTGGTAACGAAAATACAACTTACCTATTCTCCGGAGCGTATTTTGATCAGAAGAGTAACTTTGTTGGACCTAACTACGGTAAACAACGTTACAATCTGCGCTCAAATCTTTCGACAGAGGTAGGACGATTCAAGCTTTCTTCAATCTTATCATATACCCGCGACGACGGAAAGAAATCGGTTGATGGAAATGCGATTATCAACTCATCGCGTATACCTTCATACTACTGGACTAAAATGCAAGCCGACAATGGCAAGTATCTTGTAAATAGCTTGCTTACTGACCAAAACCCATTGGCAGGATTAAAAGAATCGGGATACGAGAAAGGAAATACCGACTACATTAATGCAAACATTAATCTTGAAGTAAAAATCATCGACGGATTGAAATTGCGTGGAGTTGTGGGAGCTGATATATACGCTTATCATCGTTTCATTAGAAGAAAAGAGGTGGATTTGTATAACAACGAGAACAATACAATCCCCGACATGAAAATGAATGCTAAGAGGAATACAGAAGATTACAATGAGAATAAACGCTTGATGAACTACCAGCTTTTGGCGGATTATCAAAAGACATTCAACAATTCTCACAATCTATCCCTGTTGTTCGGAGCAACGAACGAGTCGTATACATTCAAAAGCAATGAAGTAAAATTCATTAATACAGACCCTATCTTAGGCGTTCCGACAGAAACTCCTGAATCAGGAAAGTCTTCGCTTGAAGGCAGAAGAAAAGAAAGTATTACTTCTGTACTCGGACGTGCTTCCTACAATTATTTGGAGAGATATTACGCTGAATTCAGTTTCCGTGAAGACGGTTCTTCAAAGTTTGCGAAAGCAAATCGTTGGGGCTTCTTCCCTTCTTTATCTTTGGGATGGAGAATATCCGACGAATCATTCATGGGCTTCTATAAAGACAAACTGGGTGATCTTAAAATTCGTGGATCGTATGGTATCTTAGGAAACCAAAATATAGATCCGTATCAAACCCTTGTTACCTACAGTTTATACTCAAACACGTACGCATTTGACAATGACGTTGTAGGTGGAGCAGGATATAAATTTGGTAATGAGAACCTGAAATGGGAAAAATCAAAAACATTCAACATCGGAGCAGACTTCTCATTCCTTAGAGGAGCTCTATCGGGAACATTCGATTATTTCCACAAAACAACATCAGATATCCTTTTAGCACCACAAGTACCTACTGTATTTGGAACATCTCTTAGCTCCGAAAACATCGGAGAAATGAAAAATCACGGTTGGGAAATTACACTAAACTATCATCTGAAAACAGGAGAGTTTTCTCATGATTTTTCGGGAAATATAGGAGATTCTCAAAATAAAGTCACAAAACTTGTAGGAGGTAGGGAAATTTCGAAAGCTGACGAATACTTCATAATGAAAGAAGTAGGGCTACCATTCCGTTCTTATTACGGATATAAAATCGACAGCTACTTTAAAACAATGGAAGAAATCCAAACATCAGCCTTACCAGCAGGTATTTCATCTTCAGACCTTCGCCCGGGCGATGTAAAATATGTAGACCGTAACAACGACGGGGTGATCGACGAAAAAGACCGTTTCGTCTTAGGAAATGGATTCCCTCGTTACACATTCGGATTCACTTACAACCTAGAATGGAAAGGCTTTGACTTTAACTTCTTTATTCAAGGTGTTGGAAAACGTGATATGATGGTCCGTGGCGAGTTGGTAGAACCATTCCACTCCAATTATTCGTATGCTATTTACAAACATCAGCTAGACTTTTGGTCTCCAACAAATACCGATGCCACTTACCCTCGTTTGGCAGGAATAGGATCGGTTTCCAATTCTAACAACTATGGTATGGGGTCGGAAATCAACCGATTTGACGGAAAATATCTAAGACTGAAAAATATACAACTAGGATATACCATCCCTAAAAGCCTGACAAATAAACTGATGTTGCAAAGAGTCCGTGCATATGTAAATGCTCAGAATCTGTTTACATTAAGTAAAAACTCTTGGATCGATCCCGAATCTACCGAATTTGATTCAAACATGGGAGGAAATGCCAATAGTGCACGTAACTATCCTACCCTCAAGTATTTTGGTTTTGGATTAGACATTGAATTCTAACAAAAGAAACGATACAAAAATGAAAAAAAGACATATAATAAAATATCTGTTCTTATTGTCAATGGGAGCGTTTATATTCACAGGGTGTAACAACCTCGACCAAATGCCTTACGACAAGCATACAGATGAAACATACTGGCAATCAGTTGAAAATTCAGAACTATTGGTCAATATGGCATACAACCAAATGTATGGTGCAGGAAAAATGTGGACAGACGAAGCCTTGAGCGACAATGTTATTCAGGCCAGAGATGACAACGATCCTCGTAAAATCCGTAACGGCTTGGCAACACCTTCTCTCGGGCTATTTGCCAGCGAATGGAAATGGGCTTATGAAGGCATCAAAACATGTCATAAATACTTAGAGAATGTAGACCGTGTACCCGGTATGGACGAAAACCTTAAAGCAACAAGAAAAGCAGAGATTCGCTTCATCAGAGCCTTTCTATTCTTCCGCTTGGCTTATTTCTACGGTGACGTTCCTTTCTTCACAGAAGACATTACGCTGGCTCAGGCGAAGACCATATCACGCACACAGAAGTCTGTTGTTTTGCAGTTTGTACATGACGAACTCGACGAAATCATTGACATACTGCCTTCAAAAGGTGCGATAACCAACAAAGGACGTATAACCAATGCTGCAGCTGTTGCATTCCAAGCACGAGCTTATCTGTATGAAAACAATTGGCCAATGGTCGAAAAATATACCGATATGCTTATCAATCAGCAAGGCAAATATGGTGTTTACGAACTGTTTGGCGATTATGAAAGCTTGTTCCAATCTCAAAACAAGTATAACAACGAGGTTATTCTCGACTATGGCTATGCAACTACAAACCGCACATGGACTGAGATGTATGCACGCGTACCAATGACTTTGGGAGCTTTCTTAAACTCATGTGCACCGGTACAAGCACTTGTAGACGACTATTGGACAATCAATGGTTATACAATCAGTAAAGACCCTGCATATAATCCAAGCTCTCCATATACCAACAGAGACCCGCGCCTGACAGCAAGTGTTGTTTATGATGGATTCAATTGGGTAGATGAGAACGGAAAAGTATCAACTATACGTACTGCTTATGGAACAGGAACCAAAGACTCTTGGGAAAGTGTGAGCTCCAACAAGTCGGTAACAGGTTACTATACACGCAAGTATTTTGATCCGCAATCCAGAAAAACATTAAAAGACTATGCACAAGAGAACAATATTATCATGTTCCGTTATGCCGACGTTTTATTAATGTACGCAGAGGCAATGCTCGAACAAAACAAGATGAACCAATCGGTATGGGATGCTACCATTAAGAAAATCCGCACAAGAGCAGGATTTACAGCAGCCAGTGCCTTGAATTATCCTTCTACATTATCTACAGCCGAAATGCGTGAATTAATTCACCGCGAACGCCGCATAGAACTAGTATTCGAAGGACTGCGCTACTACGACATCGTAAGATGGAAAGAAGGAACAAAATATCTGAATGGAGTAGTGAACGGAGCTAAATTCGCAAACAACAATTCTTCGTATATAACATTGGATTCAAGAAAATTCAATGAAGGTAAAGACTATCTATGGTCGGTGCCTATCGAAGAAATAGTTAAGAACCCGAATCTAAAACCAAACAATCCCGGTTACTCCGAATAAATAACCTAAAGATTAATTAAATAGAAAAAACATACTATTATGAAAAAGATATTTTACAACATATTCGTATTGCTTTCATTTGTTATGCTAATGTCTGCATGCGGAACAGACGACATGGAATTTAAAAACGCAGATGTTACCGAAGTAAAAAAGCTATATGAGCCGGCTACCGAAAAAGCAATAAACCTTACATCAAGCGGTTCTCTTTACTTCTCTTGGGAACCTGCCATTGCCCAAGATGGCGGTGCACCTTTGTATGAAGTGTATTTTGATAAAGATGGAGGAGATTTTTCAAGCCCACTTTTCGTACTTTCATCAGATCTTAACGGATATTCCAGCGGAGCAGATATCTCTCACAAAATATTAAACAAAGTAGCAGCATTAGCAGGAGCCGAACCGGGTGAAACAATAACTTTGGCTTGGACTGTAGCTTCATCGAGAGGTATTAACCAGAAAATAAGCAAAGTAAGCAATAAGATTACAGTTACAAGAATCGAAGGATTGGAAGATCCGGGACAGGTTTTCATCACAGGAGAAGGCTCTGAGGTAGGAAGCGACTTGGGCAATGCTCTGCCAATGCACCGTTTGGGAGAAGGTGAGTACGAAGTCTATGTTAAACTTGTTGCAGGTGGCACATACAAATTTGTAGACTCCAAATCGGGAAGTCCTGCTGAATATTATATTGCAGACGGTAAGTTAAAAGAAGGTACTGAAGGTACAGCCAATACATTGAATGGTGTATATCGCATCAAAATTGATTTCGGATCAGCTTCAGCTTCTACCCCAGTGGAAATTACAGAAGTAGGATTCTGGTTCTGCCCAACAAATAGTGTTGAATGGAAACTGTCTTACCAAGGAAAAGGTGTTTGGAAAGGAGCAGGTCCTGTTACATTCAAACAAGAATCGTGGGGTAGAGACCAACGTTACAAATTCAGAGTATCACTCAAAGATTCGAAAGGTACAGAGTCTAAAGAAGATTGGGGTCCGGCTAATGCCAATGAAGATGGTACACCTTCGGGAACAGCCAGCTATTACAACTTAGCTATATACACTTCTATATCTCAATGGGATCACAAATGGAAATTTGCAAGCGACTTTGATGGAAAAACCGTTAATCTTACTGTAAAAATGGCCGGAGATACTTATACTCATGAGGTTTCTCTCTGATAAATAAAATCTGATATTAATCGGGAAGATTGACCCGAAAGAAAACCGTAGGGTCAATCTCCTTAGATATAAAGAATATGAAGCTTATGAAAAATATATATTTCGGGTTTATAGCATTAGTTTTGCTAGCCCTATCATCTTGCAACGATCCCAAGGATGAGTATTCGTACGGAACTTTGATAGAATACGATTGGAATGCCGCAGCCGATAGTGCATCTAATGCTTTGATAAATAAATTCTGGAACGAAACAGGCAACTATTTCAATTACGGAAACGACGACAAGGAACTTACATTCCACTATTGGCCCAATGCTCATGCAATGGATGTAGTGATAGATGCTTATCTGCGCACAAACGATAGTAAATACAGTGCTTACTTCGACAAATGGTTTGTGGGCGTGAAGATAAAAAACGGAAATACTTACGAGAATGCCTATGTCGATGATATGGAGTGGAACGCACTGACTATGATCCGCCTGTATAATATCACAAAAGATCAAAAATACTTAAATGCTGCTCAACAGTTGTGGGGCTGGATCAAAGATGCATGGTCTGAAGACGTAGGCGGTGGTATCAGATGGTGCACCGGATCGTGGGTAGCCTTTACAAAGAATGCTTGCTCAAATGCTCCCGCAGCCATCATCGGAGCACGTCTGTATCAAATAACTGAGAACGAAGAAGACCTCGAATGGGCGAAGAAAATATACGACTGGCAAAAACAAACGCTGGTAGTATCTTCGACAGGCGAGGTGAAAGACAATATCATTGTAGAATCGGGTGAAGTGAAAGGCTCTGCTCTTACATACAACGAAGGTACTTACGTGGGAGCAGGAGTAGAATTGTATAATATTACCAAAGATATCGTATATTTGAATGATGCAAAAAGAGCAGCCAATTATACCATCTCTACGCTTATAAACTCAAGCAGCAATGTATTGAGAGACGAAGGAACGGGAGACAATGGTCTGTTTAAAGGAATATTCATGCGCTACTTCCTCGAGCTTATCAAAGTTAACGACTTGGATGAAGCATACCGTCATAAATTTGTCACTTTCTTAAACAACAATGCCTATGTACTTTGGACTACCGGTGTATACAAAAAAGGAGAGTATGAAGACAACCTTCTGTTTGGTTCTTCGTGGGACTCTTCTCCGGTAAGCTTTACCCAACTTACATCACAAGCCAGTGGTTGTATGCTGATAGAGGCAAAAGCTGCATACGAGAATTTGAAAAAGTAAAAGATAATGAAACTTACGTACATTTTTTTATTTGCAATTAGTGTTGCCACAATAGGCTGTAGCCCAAAAGACAAAGGCAATACGAGTTCTAATCTACAGAGAGCCCAGCTAACGCTGGACTCTCTGTATCAAAATTATTCGGCACCCGATACCCGGTTGCTACGTGAAAACTATCCTTTCGATGACAAGTATACGGCTACGTATCTGGCATCGCAAGAGCAAGCGAATATTCCGAACCAATATTCGTACCTATGGCCTTACTCAGGAACATTCTCTGCTGTAAACGCCTTGTTTGAAACAACCAAGGATAAAAAATATCAGGAAATCCTTGATTCGAAAGTACTCCCCGGACTGGAAGAGTATTTCGATCAAAAGAGGAATCCACCTGCTTATGCGTCATATATAAACACTGCACCTCAGTCCGATCGGTTTTATGACGACAATGTATGGCTGGGTATCGACTTTACAGATACTTACACGCTAACCAAAGAAGACAAGTATCTGCAAAAGGCCAAAATGATATGGCAATTCGTAGCCAGCGGTATCGATTATAATCTGGGTGGCGGAATCTATTGGTGCGAACAAAAAAGAGAATCAAAAAACACATGTTCCAATGCACCCGGAGCAGTGTTTGCGCTCAAACTATTTGAGGCAACCAAAGACAGCACTTATTTTCAACAAGGGAAAACCCTGTATGAGTGGACAAAAAAACACCTGCAAGACCCTTCCGACTATTTGTACTTTGACAACATAAGGCTGGACGGAAAAATAGGTGAGGCTAAATTTCCATACAATAGCGGGCAGATGCTACAATCTGCATCTTTGTTGTATAAGCTCACAAAAGACAAGGCTTATCTTACCGATGCCCAGAACATTGCAAAATCTGCATATAATTATTTCTTTACAGATTTTACGACTTCTGACGGACAACAATTCAAACTGTTGAAGAAAAACGATGTATGGTTTATTGCGGTTATGCTTAGGGGATTTGTTGAATTATATCATTTGGATAATGACAAAACATATATAGATGCTTTCCAAAAAAATATGGATTATGCATGGAACAACATGCGTGAAGGCAACGGACTGTTCAATACAGACTGGAGCGGAAAGCAAAAAGATGAGAAAAAGTGGTTGCTTACACAAGCCGCAATGGTAGAAATGTATGGCAAGCTTGCATCTATCAATAAATGAAAAAATCAACATAAAGAAGACATGAAAAGAAAGAAAAACATTGGATTATGCGCCGTAGCGGCTGCAACATTACTAATGGGAGGAAAAGCGGCGGCTCATGACATAACTATCCGAAAGGATAATACGGTGGTAAGCTATAACGTTCCTACCGACTTTAAAAGCAACCGTCCACCCGTTGATCAAAGATTATTCAAATCGAAGGCTGTAGAAAGTGAGATAGTACGGATTAAGAAAATGATCAAAAATCCGAAACTGGCATGGATGTTCGAAAACTGTTTTCCAAACACACTGGACACCACTGTCCGCTATCGCAAAACCAACGGCAAAGACGACACTGTGGTGTACACAGGGGATATACACGCTATGTGGCTTCGCGATTCAGGCGCTCAGGTGTGGCCTTATGTGCAATTGGCAAACAGTGATCCCGAACTGAAGGCAATGCTTGCCGGAGTTATCCGCCGACAATTTAAATGTATCATTATCGACCCATATGCCAATGCTTTTCTTGATCCGCACGACCCGAATCCCGATCACCAATGGATGAGCGACATGACGGATATGAAGCTGGAGTTACACGAACGCAAATGGGAGATAGACTCGCTTTGCTACCCGATACGCTTGGCATACCATTACTGGAAAACAACAGGAGATGCAAGCATCTTTGATGAAGAGTGGTTGCAAGCGATCGAACTGGTATTACAAACATTCCACGAACAACAACGTAAGAATGGTAATGGCCCGTACAAGTTCCAACGCAAAACAGAGCGTCAACTCGATACCATGAATAACGACGGATGGGGCAACCCTGTCAATCCTGTAGGACTTATTGCATCGGCTTTCCGCCCGTCGGACGACGCCACAACATTTCAGTTTTTAGTTCCATCTAACTTTTTTGCTGTTACTTCGTTAAGAAAAGCAGCCGAGATATTGGCAACAGTAAACAAGAAGCCTGAGTTAGCAGAAAAATGTAAAAATTTGGCACAAGAAGTTGAGACAGCCTTAAAAAAATATGCTATCTTTAACCATCCTAAATACGGTCAGATCTATGCCTTCGAGGTAGACGGATTTGGAAACCAGTATTTTATGGACGATGCCAATGTGCCCAGTTTATTGGCAATGCCCTACTTAGGAGATATGGATGCTAATGACCCTATCTATCAGAACACACGAAAATATGTGTGGAGTAAAGATAATCCATATTTCTTCAAAGGAACAGCAGGGGAAGGTATTGGTGGTCCCCATATCGGATATGATATGATATGGCCTATGAGTATCATGATGAAAGCATTCACTAGCCGTGACGAAAAAGAAATTCAGAGATGTATAAAAATGCTTATGGATACCGATGCCGGAACAGGATTTATGCACGAATCGTTCAATAAAGACAACCCTGAAAAGTTTACCCGCGCATGGTTTGCATGGCAAAACACACTTTTTGGCGAATTGATCTTAAAGCAGGTAAACGAAGGTAGAATTGATATGTTAAACGCAATAAAATAAAACCTTTAATGAAAAAGAATCTAAAGCTCCTGATTGCAGTTTCCGTTATTTTAGCCTTTTTAGCAAGTGCTTGTGGCAGTGTTTCAAAAAACACTAAAATCGTAAAAACTCAATGCGAGTATTTAGATTCCCCTATAGGTATCGATGCCGAACATCCTCGTTTCACATGGGTGTTCGGTACTGATACCAAAGATTTCAGGCAAGAAGCTTACCAAATATATATAGCCAGCAGCGAAGAACTACTTGCTTCGGGCAAAGCGGATATATGGACTTCCAACAAAATAGAAAGCGCAACACCCCGTGCTATATACAACGGGGGCACAAAACTCACTTCACATACTCGTTATTACTGGACTGTAACAGTATGGGACAAGAAAGGAAAAACCCACACATCACCTATCAGCTATTTCGAAATGGCTAAAATGTCGAAAGCTGATTGGCAGGCAAAATGGATCACAGATTCGCACGACAAAGAGTTTGAACCTGCACCATTATTCAGAAAAGAATTTAAGACTACAAAGAAATTAATTTCAGCCCGTGTCTATGTCAGCGGCACAGGATATTACGAGATGTTTATAAACCGAAAAAGAGTAGGTGAAAACTTCCTTGATCCGGGTTACACACATTTCGACAAACGCATTTTATATGTTACACACGATGTAACACATCTTATCACCGAAGGAGACAACGCCATTGCGGCAGTTCTCGGAAACGGTTTTTACAACTGCCAGAGCAAAGCCGTATGGGACTTCGAAAGAGCCCGCTGGCGCGAACGCCCTAGTTTGCTGAGCGAACTAAGGCTTGTATACGATGACGGTTCTACCGACATCATATCCACAGACGAATCGTGGAAAACCAACATAGGACCTTATACATATAACAATATATACAGTGGCGACAGGTACGATGCCCGCCTCGAAGAAACAGGATGGAACACTGCCAACTTTGACGACTCTAAGTGGAGCAAAGTACAACCTTCAAAAGAACCTGCTCCGATATTAACTGCTCAGCAAATGCCGGGAATCCGTGCAGTAAAAGAGATCAAGCCAAAATCAGTAAAATCATTCGGAGATAAAATATATCTTTTCGATCTAGGAGAAAATATTGCAGGAGTTTGCCGTTTGTCGGTAAAAGGAGAAGTCGGCACGACATTCAAACTACGCCACGGAGAATTACTAAAAGCAGACGGACGACTCGAGCAAGGCAATATCAATGTTTATTATCGCCCTGAGAAAAAAGGAGAAGTATTTCAAGAAGATGTTTTTATCCTGAAAGGTACAGGAAAAGAAGAAGAATTTACACCTCAGTTCAGCTATCATGGCTTCCAGTATATAGAAGTGGAAAGTGATCGCCCTGTAACACTTACTGTGGATAACCTGACAGGATTATTCCTGCACACAGATATCCCTCAGGTGGGTAATTTTAGCAGTTCAAACAACCTGTTGAACAAGATATGGGCGGCAACAAACCAAAGTTATCAAGGCAACTTACACAGTATTCCTACCGATTGTCCTCAACGTGAGAAGAACGGATGGACGGCAGATGCACATGTTGCTATCGACTTGGCGTTGCTCAACTTTGATGGAATCACCTTGTACGAAAAATGGATGAACGACTTCATCGACAATCAACGTGAAGACGGTGTGATTGCGGGTATTATTCCATCTTCGGGATGGGGATTCGGCGACTGGCCGGGGCCTGTTTGGGATGCTGCGATGTTTATCATTCCCAATGCGCTGTACGACTACTATGGCGAGACCCGAAGCATAGAACACCTCTACCCTACTATGGTCAAATATCTGGATTATCTGAAAACAAAAGAAGTAGACGGAGGATACCTGAACTTTGGATTGGGAGACTGGGTATTTTACAAAGCTCAAACACCGAACGATTATACATCAACGCTCTACTATTATCACGACTATGTATTGATGGCACGCTTTGCCAAACTCTTAGGAAAAGATGCCACTCCATATCAACAAAAAGCAGAGCAGTTGAAAAAACTGATAAACAACAAGTTCTTCAATGCCGAAACAGGCGTTTATGCCAATGGTACTCAAACAGCTCAGGCGGTAGCCCTGTATATAGGAATAGTTCCCGAAGGAAAAGAACAGCTGGTTGCCGACAATTTGCACAAAACCGTTTCGGGGAATAATTACTTCCTCGACTTTGGGCTGTTGGGCAGCAAAACCGTTCCTGCTATGCTTACCAAATACGGATATGTAGAAGACGCTTACAAAATGGCAACCAAGACCGAAGCTCCATCGTGGGGCTACTGGGTAGAAACACAAGGATACAGCACCCTTGCCGAAACATGGACACTTAGTCCTGAGTTCCGCGATGCATCTATCAACCACATATTTATGGGAGATATCAGTGCATGGATGTACAACACATTGGCAGGGATCAATCTCGACAAAGACCAACCCGGATTTCAGAACGTAATCATCAGACCTCATTTTGTGAAAGACTTGGAATGGGTTAAGGGCGAATATAATTCTGTGAGAGGTTTGATAAAATCGGAGTGGAAGAGACAGGGAGATAAGATAAAACTTTCGGTAACCATTCCTGCCGGATCTACTGCAACGATATATGCAGACAAAGAATATACTGTAGGTTCAGGCGTTCACCAATATACAATAAAAGAGAATAAATAAGATATAAGCAGGAGATAAATGCCCGTTCGAATCCCTTGTTGGGACAAATAAAACAAACTAAACATTAATCTATAATAAACATGAAACACAACCTATTGTTATTACTATTTCTAAGCATTGCATTCAGTATAAGCGCTCAGAAAAAAGCAGAATTACAATCGCCTAATGGAGAGATAAAAGTATCTCTTAGTATTTCAGATAAGATATATTACACAATATCTTATAGCAATGATGTATTATTAGAAAATAATCATTTGAGTTTGAACCTCGGAAATGAAACGCTCGGACTCAATCCCAAACTATCGGGGCAAAAAACAAACAAAGTAAACGAGGTTCTTACCCCTGTTGTTCCTTTAAAATACTCATCTGTAAATAATCAGTATAATTCGCTCTTGCTCACTTTCAAAGGAGATTATTCTGTCGAATTCAGAGCCTTTGACGATGGTATTGCTTACCGTTTCATAACCAATAAGAAAGGAGATGTAGAAGTTCTAGGAGAAGATTTTGCTATCAATTTCCCTGCAAATTATTTACTTCATCTACAGCAGCCCGGTGGGTTTAAAACAGCCTATGAAGAATCGTATACACACGTTGAGAGCAATGAGTGGAAAGCTACAGACCGCATGTCTGTATTACCGGTATTGATAGATACAAAGAAAAAATACAAAATACTGATATCCGAATCAGATCTGTCGGATTATCCTTGCATGTTTCTTAAAGGGAATGGAGCAAACGGAGTACAATCTGTATTCCCGAAAGCTCCGCTCGAATTTGGAGAAGATGGCGACCGTAGCTTGAAGATAGTAAAGGAAGCGGATTATATAGCCAAAACAACAGGCAAAAGAAATTTTCCGTGGCGCTACTTCGTCATTACAAAAGACGACAAGCAGCTTATAGAAAATACAATGACATACAGACTGGCTACCAAGAGCCAATTGCAAGACGTATCGTGGATCAAGCCGGGACAAGTTAGTTGGGAATGGTGGAACGAAGCATCGCCTTATGGGCCGGATGTGAATTTCGTAGCCGGATTCAATCTTGAAACCTATAAATATTACATCGATTTTGCATCCAAATACGGTATCGAGTATATTATTATGGACGAAGGTTGGGCAAAAAGCACACGCGATCCTTATACTCCTAATCCGAAAGTAGATGTACATGAACTTATCCGCTACGGAAAAGAAAAGAATGTAGGCATCATACTATGGCTAACATGGTTAGTGGTAGAAAACAATCCTGATATATTCAAAACATTCAGCGAATGGGGTGTTAAAGGTGTTAAGATCGACTTTATGGATAGAAGCGACCAATGGATGGTGAACTACTACGAACGCATAGCCAAAGAAGCGGCAAAATACAATATTCTGGTTGATTATCATGGTTCATTCAAGCCTGCGGGAATCGAGTACAAGTATCCGAATATCCTTTCGTACGAAGGAGTAAGAGGCATGGAACAAATGGAAGGTTGTACCCCTGAAAATAGTGTCTATTTTCCATTCATGCGCAATGCTGTAGGCCCTATGGATTACACGCCGGGAGCAATGATAAGCATGCAACCCGAAAGATACTGCGGTCATCGCCCTAACTCGGCAAGCATAGGAACCAGAGCTTACCAGTTGGCACTGTTCGTTATTTTCGAAAGCGGACTTCAAATGTTGGCAGACAACCCTACCTTGTATTACAGAAATGAGGATTGTACCAAATTTATCACCGATGTGCCTGTAACATGGGACGAAACTCGTGCACTGGAAGCCAAAGCGGGAGAATATGCGGTTGTGGCAAAGCGCAAAGGCAATAAGTGGTATATAGGCGGTATGACAAATAACACAGAAAGACAACTTGAGATAAGCCTTGACTTCCTCAATGCCGGAACATCATATAAGATGACTTCGTTCGAAGACGGAATCAATGCCGGACGTCAGGCTATGGACTATCGCAGAAAAGAATCACACGTAAAATCGGGTGATAAGATACAGATAAAGATGGCTAGAAACGGAGGATTTGCCGCCGTAATAGAATAAGGTGAGTTATTTAGGTAACTCTTGTAAATAAAGAGCGATATTGGTTATTTAAGGAGCTGTCCCAAAAGGATGGCTCCATGCTTAAACGATCAAAAAGGCTGTCCCTGTTAGAAGAGACAGCCTTTTTAATATCATTGAATGAGGCCATTACTTTTGTATTTCCCTCAACTTGATCTTAGTTAATACTTGCTTGGTGTTTAATGGAAAATCGGCATCCATCATCCACGCATAGAAACTAGGCTCTCTTTTGAGCACCTCTGCTACCGGCTTGCCTTTATGTTTGCCAAAGTTGAACACCTCTATGCCATTCTCGTCTCTTATAATACGACCCGCAAGGTCTACATTGTTGTTGAAGAAAGAGAATTCCGCAGCCAGCTTTTCCATATCGTTTTCCAGATCAGGATATTTATCCAGCTGTGCTTTCAATACTTCGTAAGTAGCAAGTGTGTCTGCTTCAGCCGAGTGAGCATTATCCAAATTCTTGTCGCAATAGAACTTATATGCGGCTTCGAGCGTGCGTTGTTCTTTCTTATGGAAGATGATCTGCACATCTATCATTTTACGTTTTGAGAAGTCGATATCCACATCAGCACGAAGAAATTCTTCCGCAAGGAGAGGAATATCGAAACGGCTCGAATTGAACCCTGCCAAATCACAACCTTCCATCTGATCGGCCAAAGATCTGGCAATCTGCTTGAACGTCGGGCAGTCTTTCACATCTTCGTCAGATATACCATGTATAGCAGTTGCTCCTGCCGGAATTGGCATTTCCGGGTTGATACGTCTGGTCTTCATCTCTTCTTTCCCATTGGGATATACCTTCAGATAGGATAGTTCTACAATACGGTCTTTCACCGTATCTGTTCCGGTAGTTTCCAAGTCAAAGAATATGAGCGGATTCCTCAGATTTAGTTCCATAAGCTTTTTTATTAAAAAACTTTATCATCCCTCTCTTTTACAGAAGAATGATAAAGTTGTCATATATCTATTTTAGTTATCTATTACTTTCCTTAGTCGTTGAGCATCATTGGCATAAGCAGCATCAACAAGTCTTCATTCTCTTCATTTTCGGCAGGAATAATAAGCCCTGCACGTGAAGGGTCTGACAGTTCGAGTGAGATATCAGACGATGGGATATTGTTCAGAATATCGATAAGGAAACTTGACTTAAAACCTATGCTCATCGGTGTTCCTGTATAATCGCATGGAATAGTTTCTTCGGCGGCTGTAGAGAAATCTATATCCTGAGCCGAAACGATAATATTCTTGTCAGACAGCTGCAATCTGATGAGGTTACTTGCCTGATTAGAGAATACCGAAACACGTTTCAATGCATTGAGGAATGACAAACGATCGAGAATTACTTTGTTCGGGTTATTTTGTGGAATTACCGAATTATAATTTGGATAACGACCTTCTATAAAACGGCAAGTCATTGTATAGCTCGACATTTTTATATAGGCATTATTCTCATCGAATTTGATTTCTACTGTTTCAGATTCTTTTGGCAGAATAGCACGAAGTAAGTTTGCCGGTTTCTTTGGTAGAATAAACGAAGCACGTTCTGCTCCCTTTGCCGACAATGTTTTGCAACGTACCAACTTGTGTCCGTCAGATGCTACGAAAGTAAGATCTTCGGTGCTGATATCGAAGTAAACGCCATTCATCACCGGACGAAGCTCGTCGTCTGCACTGGCAAACAATGTGCGGTTGATACCCGAAAATAAAACCTGAGGCTCGATAGTCAGGCTAACGGCTGTTTCTTTCAACTGTTTAGGTTGAGGATAGTCTTCACCGTTTTGTCCGATAAAGTTATACTTACCGTTATGAAAGAAAATAAATGTCTCCAGATTGTCGCTATTGATCTCAAATGTAAGCGGTTGGTCAGGCAATTCCTTCAATGGATCCAACAGATTCTTTGCATTCACTGCGAACTTTCCATTACCGTCAGCCTCGTTCACTTCAAGAGAAGTAACCAAACGTGTTTCAGAGTCTGCTGCTGTAAGAGAGAGGGTAGAACCTTCGAGCTCGAGCAAGAAACAATCTAAAATAGGTAATGTATTCTTTGAATTGATCACCTTGCTTATTGCCTGCAAGTGACTTAATAATGCTGTACTGGAAACAACAAATCTCATATTTTCAGTATGTTTAAAGTTTTATTTTCAAATAATATTAATAGAGCAAATATAGTTATTTTTTATTACTTCTATCACCTTTATTTTGTTATAATCATCATAAAAATGAACTTGTAAAACTACCGGTCTATTTTCCTTCCTTTATCAAAAGGTGACAAAAGTGACAGATATTTTATATATTTTCTACTGTCACTTTTTCTTTTGTTGGGTACAACTAAGTCTTTAATAAAAATAGTTGTCGTATTTTTTCATCGTCTTAGGGGATTTGCAATCCCCATTATTTACTTATCATTGCCCTTAGGATTGCAAATCCTAAGGAACGAGTACTTAATCTATATTAAGATAATTTACTTCCTATTTATTAATAGGATTACACCCCCAACTTTTCTTTCAACCCTTCGGCTATCGCATCCAAGAAATCTTCTGTATTCAGATAATCGCCTCTGTGCATGGTGTCGCCATATACTAGCAAAGCAAGGTCTTTTGTCATCTTCCCTTTCTCTACCGTTTCTATACAGACCTCTTCCAGTTTTCTGGTAAAATCAACGAGCGCCCAATTTTCATCTAGTTTCCCTCTGTGAGACAATCCTCTTGTCCATGCAAAGATTGAAGCTATAGGGTTTGTTGATGTTTCTTTCCCTTGCTGATGTTGGCGATAGTGACGTGTCACCGTTCCGTGAGCAGCCTCAGCCTCCATTGTCTTGCCGTCAGGAGTAAGCAATACAGAAGTCATTAAGCCTAACGATCCAAAGCCTTGCGCTACTGTATCGGACTGAACATCTCCATCGTAATTCTTACATGCCCAAACAAAACCGCCATTCCATTTCAAGGCAGCAGCAACCATATCGTCTATCAAACGATGCTCGTAGGTAATGCCTGCTTTTTGGTATGCTTCCTTATAATCTTTTTCGTATACTTCCTGAAAAATATCTTTGAAGCGTCCGTCGTAAGCTTTCAATATAGTATTCTTTGTAGACAGGTACAATGGATATTTCTTTTGTAACGCCAGCTTGAAACACGAATGAGCAAACCCATAGATAGACTCATCGGTGTTGTACATTGCCAAGGCTACGCCATCCCCATTATAGTCGTACACGGTATGGGTTTGAGGTTCTCCCCCTTCAGGCGTATAAGTAATAGTAAGCTTCCCTTTTCCCTTTGTAACAAAGTCGGTCGCTTTATACTGATCGGCGTGCGCATGACGCCCTATAATGATTGGCTTGTCCCATGTATTCACCAAACGAGGGATATTGCTCATAATAATAGGTTCGCGGAATACTGTTCCGCCCAGTATATTACGGATTGTTCCGTTCGGAGACTTCCACATTTTTTTCAAACCGAACTCCTCTACACGAGCCTCATCCGGAGTGATTGTAGCACACTTGATAGCTACATTATATTTCTTAGTTGCCTCAGCACTGTCTATTGTCACCTGATCGTTTGTAGCATCACGGTTTTCTATACCCAGATCAAAATATTTGAGGTCTACATCCACATACGGGAGTATCAACTTATCTTTTATGTATTTCCATATAATGCGGGTCATTTCGTCCCCATCCATCTCCACAACGGGATTCGTCACTTTTATCTTTTGCATATTGATATTTATTTAAGTGATATTATTATTTATTTTGCTTGTATATCTTTCAGCCACATTTGCAGCAAGGTGAGCATCTGTGTATGATATTTAAAATTCTCTCTCATTCCCCAGCCATGTCCTCCTTCGGGGAATATGTACATTGTAGCCGCAATATTATTCATTTTCAGAGCATCGTAATAGCTGATACTATTGGCGGGTTGCACACTATCGTCATCGTCGCTAAGCAACAATATTGCAGGAGGCGTATTTACATTCACTTGTTTCTCATTCGAAAAAGTATAAGTATCCGCTTGTGAAGCATTCTCTCCCAACAGATTATATTTAGATCCGCCATGTGTAGCTACCTGCATGGTAATAACGGGATAAAAAAGAATGGAAAAGTCGGGGCGTGTACTTACTCCCGATGTGGCAAAATGGGTAGAAGCCGTTGCTGCAAGATGTCCTCCGGCCGAGAAACCCGCAATACCAATTTTATCCGATTTTATTCCCAATTCGGCAGCATGCGACCTTACATAGCGCATTGCTTGCCATGCATCATCTAACGGAATTTCTTTATGTTTGTTCGGCATCCGATACTTGAGGATAATACCTGCAATACCCTGTTTGTTGAGCCATTGTGCAAATTGTACCCCTTCGTGGTCGAAAGCCAGCCCTGCATATCCTCCTCCGGGGCAGATAACGACTGCAGCGCCTGTCTTATTCGCACCATCAGGCAAGTAGACATGAAGCTCGGGAACAGAAACATTGGTAAGCCACCCGCTACCTTTGTCATACTTCTCAGGTTCGGTGATACCGTTAACTGTTGGCGGATTCCCTTCCCATAATTTCACTACTTTTTGTGCACTCATAGACACGGATAAAAACAGAGACAGGATGCCCCCAAACACGAATATTCTTTTGCGCTTCAACATATATCTTTTGATTAATGACATGACATTGTTCAAAGATAAAGAAATTAGGTTTTAAATCAAATACACATCACTGCCTGTTTAGATTTTTTACGGAAGGAATTTTTGAGAATTCTTTCCAAAACTTCTCCTTTCAGCGCTCTTTTGCCATTCCGAGGTACGAAGAACGAAAATTTCACCGTGGAATATTTCATCCATTTGTATTACACAAGTTGTGAATATATACCAACCCGTTTATAGATTTTGACTATATTTGTGCCTTAAAAAAATATTTAAAACATGGAAACAGTACTAAGCGGTATCCGTTCTACCGGAAAACTGCATCTAGGAAACTACTTCGGTGCTTTGAGGAATTTCACAAGAATGCAACATGAAAACAAATGCTTCTTCTTCATAGCCGACTATCATTCGCTGACAACCCATCCCGATCCGAAAATACTACACGGAAACGTAAAGAACGTATTGACAGAATATCTTGCGGCAGGTATCGACCCCGAAGTATCGACAATATACGTACAAAGCGATGTGACCGAAGTATGCGAACTATATTTGCTACTGAACATGCACGCCTATATGGGCGAACTTTCGAAGACCGTTTCGTTTAAAGAAAAAGCCCGCAAACATCCCGATAATGTAAATGCTGGACTATTGACATACCCTACCCTGATGGCTGCCGATATCCTGATGCACAATGCAGACAAAGTACCTGTCGGAAAAGATCAGGAACAGCACTTGGAAATGACACGCAAATTTGCCCGTCGCTTCAACAATATGTATGGTGTAGAGTATTTCAAAGAGCCTGTAGCTTACAACTTTGGAGAAGAGCTGATAAAAATACCGGGACTGGACGGCAGCGGCAAGATGGGAAAATCGGAAGGGAACTGTATCTATTTGGACGAAGATGCTAAGAGCATTGAGAAAAAAGTAAAACGTGCACTTACCGACGAGGGACCAAAAGAACTGAACTCAGTAAAACCGGATTATATAGAAAACCTGTTCACCATACTAAAAGTGGTTTCTACCGACGAAGTAGTGCAACATTTCGAAGACAAATGGAATACATGCGAAATTCGTTACGGTGATCTTAAGAAGCAATTAGCCGAAGATATTATCAAGGTAACAACACCGATACGTGAGCGCATACAGGATATTCAAAACGATGATGCTTATCTGCACAAAGTAGTAACCGAAGGGGCGGAAAAAGCACGTGAAAGCGCACGCAAAACAGTTAGAGAAGTACGTGAAATAATGGGATTTAAAAAATTCTAAGATTTCTCCGAAATAATAAGATGAAAGTCTGAGGATAATTCTCTCAGACTTTTCTTTTTTAGCTGTCACATATTCTTTTTGAATAGTATATACCTACTATTTTTTTCATTAAGTTTGTATATTATATAAATAGAATACGAAAAGAATACTCAACAGAACTTACTAACATGGATAATAGTGAAAAATATAATCTGCTGGCTGAAGGCGAAACGGGGTTAGCCTCGGCAATGGGTATATACCCGAGAAGCAAAAACTTCAAGTTCGATGCTGCGCAGATAGAAAAATCCTTAGCACAAAACTCAGATTTCAATTTAAAATCGTTCAACAAGGTAGAAGTAGATATTGAATACTCAATAATGAGTTTTCATGCCGAAATAGAATACAAAGAAGCTATTTTTAATGTCGATCTATATATCAGCGACACAAAAAATATAAATCTAAACGATTACGGTTTTGCCAATGCTATAGACGAAGAATCACTACAGGCAGCAATGGAACAGGAATACTTCTTGGAGACTTCTCTATACTTCGAACTAAACCCACTGGATTCGTTTCATCTGCAATTAAAAATAATGAACGCCATTGTTCCTGATGCCAGTCTGGTTCTTGACTTCATGTCGTACAGATTATTATCGCCCAAATGGCTAAGCATGACAGCAAAATCGTCTATCCCCCCTTCTCCCGACTATCTATACACGCTGCACTGTGTGTATGACGAAGACGGCGAAAACGGAAACAGACGTTATTGGTTCCATACGCATGGTCTGCACCGTTGCGGGTCGGTAGAACTGGAAATGCTCAACTTCAGTCAGGGTGCTGAGCAAATGAATACGCTGATAAATATGACGGTAAAGAAATTCCTGACCGACCCGGCAAAAGAAAAAGAGAGATTTACCATCGGCTACGACGGCATGGGCATAAACCTCTGCTGGCTAAGATGGGAAGAGGCATTGAAAGATCTTCCTCAAAATATACTTGGAGGTGCGGGCGACCGCGACGAGGTGGACAATGTGCATGCCGAACCTTCGGGCATACTGTTTGCAGTAGAAGACGGCAATATGATTTCACCCGAAATATATACCTCTACTCTTGCCGAGAATCCAATTTACTATATAACTACAGAAGAAACAAACAGGATGAGCGCTTTGGCTAAAGAGCGTTTCGAAGCATTTGCCAATGTGTTCGGCAAAGAACATAAGCAGCCTGAAAAGAAATCATTCTTAAAGAGTTTATTTAACTCGAAAAAAGAAGAGGACGAAGCGGGTTGGACATTCCTTGTTAAGCTGGGACTCACTGTAGATAACCCGGAGTCGGAAACGGACAAAGAACACCTATGGTACGAAGTCATTTCCATAGCAGGAAAGCAGATAGAAGGAAAGTTACTGAATCAGCCTTATTGGATTGCAGGACTCAACGAAGGCGACATAAAAACATACCCATTGGATCTTCTCACTGATTGGGTTATCTATTCTCCGGATAATACATATACCCCTGATTCAATATATTTATTAATAGATTAGATAAAAGATGCAAACACTATCCGTTATTGTCCCCTGTTATAATGAAGAGGCAGTTATACAGGAGTTTTACAGGAGAACAAAAGAGGTTCTAAACTCACTCGATGATGTAGTGGGATATATAATTTTTATAAATGACGGTAGCAAAGATAATACGAGATATATACTCGATCATATAGCATCGCAGGATGATAAAGCGAGAGTTATTCACTTCTCTCGCAACTTTGGGCATCAACCCGCTGTAACAGCCGGAATGAATCTCTGTAAGACCGACCTGGCAGTAATTATTGATGCCGATTTGCAAGACCCTCCCGAATTGATTCCTGATCTCATTGAAACGCAACGTAAGGAAGAAGCCAGCGTTGTTTACTGTGTAAGGAAAAAACGAGAGGGTGAAACTGCTTTTAAGAAAGCGACAGCCAAACTCTTTTACAGAACAATGAATAATCTATCGGAAGTAGAATTCCCGGAAGACACAGGTGATTTCCGACTCGTAGACAGAAAAGCGATAGATGCTTTCAACGGACTAAAAGAGAAAGGAAAGTATATTCGTGGACTTATCAGCTGGATAGGGTTCAAGCAAGTTCCATTCTATTACAACAGGGATGCACGCTTTGCCGGGGAAACAAAATATCCACTAAAGAGAATGCTCTCTTTCGCAAAAAAAGCTCTTCTTTATTTTTCCAAAAAGCCTTTGATGTTATCGATTAGTCTAGGTTCCATCGCTTTCTTTATTGGAATTATTTATGGATTGTGGGTGTGGCTCGGGCATCTTTTGGGCTTCACGAATGTGATTACAGGATGGACTTCTACGATAATTATAATTATATTCTTTGGCGGTGTACAGCTAATAACAATCGGAGTGCTGGGGCAATATATCGGAGTACTCTTTGATGAAGTAAAAAGCAGGCCGGAATATATTATAGATGAAAAGATAAACTTTGAAGAATAACCGATTGGTTATTCTTCTTTTATTTCTTCGTAATTGACATATTCGCCCTCATTTTTCGAGAATTTCTTTTGAGTGGTATCCTCAGCAGTCGACCGTGAATTGTTATTAGTCTGACGACGATTACTCTTAGCCCTATCCGAAGATGGACCAAAGAAACGAATGACCCTGCCCAAAAATATTCCTAAAATAAGGAAACCGAAAAGCCCGATAAGTAATAAGAATCCAAGAAATTTAAACATATAGTTACCAATATTTATAGACTATGAGAACAAAGATACGGAAATTATTATTTATTCATATCGTCTTCGGTGACTGTATAATTAACAAAAACTGAATTGTAAGCCTTAAAACAACCCAATGCACCGCCAACAATATTCGTAAGAGGATTTGTCCCCCCTCCGGCGGCAACACTGCTCAATGATCTGTAGAAAGTATACATTCCCTTATCCAATGTTTGCATCTCAATTCTTAGCTTATCTCCTGCCTTGAGTGCTTCGTCATTATTATCTTCCTTATCAAACAGTAGAATATTTTCCACTTTCAGCCCGTTGCGGTATTTATCGCTATCTAAGTATAAGGATTTCATCGCCTTTTCGTTTACATAGAGTGTTGTATAGTAATAATTCTCTACATCTACAGGATCATAAAATACCACACATGGCGAATAAATAGCCTCGTTGGCTACCGTAACTTTATAAATATAAACACTATCGATGGGTACGACATTGGGAATTTTAGCCTCGGATGTATAAATATTATCTCCTATGGTAACCTTCAATTTATATGTACGTCCTACCCTGCCTACAATTGAAGAAACATAGAAGCCGGCTTCCTGCTGGCTTTCTATAAGTATATCTGCATTATCTTTATCGTCTGTCAATTCGACCTTAGCCCCCGACAAACGGTTATAAGATTCTTTATCATAAAAACCTTTCGTTTGAGTCAACAGCACAAAACACGGTGCCCCTTCTTTTATAGAAGCATCAATTACATCTCTGGGCGGAGCCTGAGCAAGGTCTAGCTGAACAACCTCTTCACATGCCGTGAGCAATGCGAGAAGAAAAATTATATAAAGACATCTATTTATAATAACCATAATTTTCAGAACTTAAAGTTCCACGAAATTGAGGGTACAACACTAAACAAATAAATCATATACGACTCTGACGCTGACCTGTCATCTTCGTTTTGCCTAAAGCCAAACATATAAGTATTTTTACGGGCGTATGCATTATACAAGCCTAAGGAAAGCTCGGATGTATATTTCTTTGTCTTCTTCAAGACACACATAGCCCCCAAATCGAGCCGATGATAAGAAGGGGCTCTATAATGATTCCTGCCTTCGTAATAATATATGGCATGCCCATCGATAACATACTTACCCGAAGGAAATGTCATGGGGCTGCCTGTGGCAAAAACCCACGTAGCCGACAACGTCCACTTTTTGCTCAGTTCATAAATACCGACAGCAGAAATATCGTGCGTACGATCCTGATTGGCTGCATACCATTTACCGTCATTTATCTTATCTATTTTGCGTTCGCTGCGAGACAGGGTATAACCTACCCAACCATTAAAACGACCGTATTTCTTTTTCAGGAAAAGCTCCAATCCGTAAGCTCTTCCTTTACCAAACAAGAGTTCTGTTTCTATAACTTCTTTAGCCCTTACATCTGCCCCATCTTTATAATCTATCTGATTTTTCAGGTCTTTGTAATACACCTCTGCACTAAACTCAAAAATATTATTCTGAAAGTTGCGAAAATAACCCAACGAAACTTGATTCCCCACTTCGGGTTTTATATAATCGGTGTTCGATATCCAGCGATCAATCGGACTAGACAGATTCGATGTAGTGAGTAGATGCAGGTTTTGCCTTGTAAGCGCATAAGCCGCCTTAATAGACGACGACTCGTTTAGCTGATATGCTACCGAAATTCGTGGTTCGATGCTCCAATATGTTTTCAGAAACTCTCCCCTTTTGGTGGCAATTGTATCCTTTATAGACTGATCTTCTTCGTTGAAAGTATAATAGTCGCTTCCGCCCAGCACGCTGAAAGAAGACAGCCGAACGCCATAACTAAATTCCAGTTTATCGCTAAGTTTCATATCGTTAGAGGTATACAGTGTATTCTCCCATGAATAACGATGGGCATACGGCGATACTTTTAGTTGAGAAGGATCTTTACTTACCAATTCTCCGGGTACAATCTGGTGATAGATAGAGTTGAATCCCAAGCGTATCAAATTCTTTTCGTTGGGATAGAATACAAAGTCTTGATTGAAATTAACATCTCTTATCCGCGACATAACATTAAGCCCTGTCGTGAGGTCTACACTTACATTATATTTGTAGTCGGTATACGAAAGAGTGGTGGTCGAAACTTTTTTCGAATCAAAGATATGGTTCCATTTCAAAGCGGCGATTGTATTCCCCCAATCCATTGTTGCTATCTGATCAAGACCTAGTTTGTCCTTTCCATGATAAGCTGTCAGTGTCAGTTTATCTTTATTCGACAAAGCGTAAGTAAGCTTTGCATTCAAGTCGTAAAAGTATAACGTCGATCCTTTTACCTGCTCTACGCCCACCGTACGAGCCAAGGCATCAGCATAAGTACGTCTGGCAGAAACAATAAAAGATGATTTTTCTTTCTGTATGGGGCCTTCTAATGTAAGTCGGGAGGAGATCAACCCAATGCCTCCATTTATGTGATAGTTTTTCAAATCACCATCACGCATGCTCACATCGAGTGTCGAAGACAGCCGCCCTCCATATTGGGCAGGCATAGAACCCTTATAGATAGTCATATTATCTACAGCATCGGAATTGAATGTTGAGAAAAAACCAAAAAGGTGAGAAGGATTATACACTGTTGCATTATCGAGCAGTATAAGATTTTGATCGCTGCTACCGCCCCGCACATAAAATCCGATATTGCCCTCTCCCGCAGTTTGTACGCCGGGCAACAACTGAATTGTTTTCAAAATATCCCTTTCACCAAATAACACAGGGATTTTATTCATCGATTCTATTTCCAATTTTTCGACACCCGACTGCACTCGCTTCACGTTATCGTCCGATTTTACAGCCAATACCTCTATTTCCTTGAGAGATACAATATCTTTTGTCAAAACAATATCCTGAGAGAGATCCTTATCTATTCTGATCTTAAGGTGTTTGGTATCATAACCCAATAGCTTGAATATAACACTATATTCGCCCGAAGGCAATTGCAGAGAGAAGCTACCGGCAGCATCACTAAAACCGGCAGATTGGGTATGCTCTTTTGCAGCGATGGCAACACCGGCGAGCGGAGTATTATCTCCTTCACTATATATTTTGCCACTAAACACATATTTTTTCTGAGAAAAAGCGGCAATGCTAGTAAACAATATAATGACAGTTAAGAGATGATTCATATTAGCTTACTTCATCCGTGGATTCTATATATCAAACGGAACAGAAACTGTCTTATTCTCCAATGACATATTTTGAGGCCGGAATAACACAAAGATAAAATTAAATTATTAAGAACCTGTTTATTTCATTTCGAACAAGCTTTTATTTTTTCTAAAATTATCAAAATTTTCTCTCACCCCTTGCCTCTTTTTAACATTTAAAAAATATGTACCAAAAATGAAATACTTTTCATCTTTACTTCATAAGCAATCAAAGATGGACAATAACATGTTCTAAATACAATTCTGATTTATTTCAAATAGTTAATTCGGCTCAATAAGCCTAAGAACTGGTTAAAAAAAAGCAATAAATCGATTATTCGAATATTTTTTAATTAAAATAAATAACTTTACAATCTCAAATAAATTGCCTAATGATTCTGTCTGTGTTTGCAGGCAAACAATATGTTAATAATTAAATAATTTAATATAGTAATCTAATAGAACAATGACATTTAATTTAATCAGAATGACGAAGGCCATCTCAATATGGCTTATTTTGTGTGGATTTTTAAGTTCTTGTGAGGGGACGAAACAATTGGATGCGACACCAAATCTAACACAGTTTGTCGATCCGTATATCGGAACCGGCGACCATGGACACGTATTTGTAGGAGCAAACGTACCTTTTGGATTGATTCAATTAGGACCAACAAACTATTCGCAAGGATGGGATTGGTGCTCGGGATATCATATTTCAGATTCTACTATTATCGGTTTTGGACATATGCACCTTAGTGGAACCGGCATCGGTGACTTGGGCGATATTTCATTTATGCCTGCAACAGGTAACGTAGTTCTAAAAAGAGGAGATCTTAAAGACCCTAAATCAGGAATATATTCTTTATTCAGACGTGAGACCGAAAAGGTAAAAGCTGGATATTATGCTGTTCACCTCGACAGATTTAATGTTGATGTGGAATTAACCGCAACCAAAAGAGTTGGATTCCACAAATATACATTCCCTCAATCAGACTCAGCAAAGGTAATCATCGACCTACAACATGGTATCGGTTGGGACACCCCAATGGAAGGATACCTTGTTCAAGAAAACGACTCTGTAATATCAGGATACCGCTATTCGAAAGGATGGGCTGTAGATCAACGCATATTCTTCACAGCAGTATTCTCTAAACCAATGAAGCAATTTGTAGTATCAGATTCTACTGAAGTGAAAGCAGGAAATAGCATCAATGCAAGAAAAGCATACGGACAGGTATTATTCGATACAAAGGATAAAGAAAATATATATGTTAAGGTAGCTATTTCTCCGGTAAGCATCGAAAATGCAAAATTAAACATGCAAGCCGAACTACCGGGATGGAACTTTGAGCAAACAATTGCAGATGCAGACAAAGCATGGAACGAAGAGTTGAGCAAAATACAGATAGAAACAAACGATGCTGCCGCTAAACGTGTGTTCTACACAGCTCTTTATCACACAATGATTGC
Organism: Dysgonomonas sp. Shenzhen-Wh21; assembly: GCF_043392705.1. Classification (NCBI taxonomy): domain Bacteria; kingdom Pseudomonadati; phylum Bacteroidota; class Bacteroidia; order Bacteroidales; family Dysgonomonadaceae; genus Dysgonomonas; species Dysgonomonas sp. Shenzhen-Wh21. The sequence goes on along the minus strand of NZ_JAIXHZ010000078.1, from coordinate 27,559 downwards.
TCCATCCGAATTTTGCGATGTAAATAACGATTACAGAGGTTCTGACGGGCAAATGCACCAGAAGGGAGCTTTCAAGAATTACACTACATTCTCTTTGTGGGACACTTACAGAGCTGCCCACCCATTGATGACTATTATCCATCCTGAAAAGATGAGCGATATCATCAATACAATGCTTACAATATATCAGCAACAAGGCAAGCTTCCTGTATGGCACCTGATGGGTTGCGAAACAGACTGTATGGTTGGTAACCCGGGTATATCTGTTGTGGCAGATGCTATCTTGAAAGGTTATGACGGGTTTGATAAAGACCTGGCGTATGAAGCTATGAAAAAGTCGGCTATGCTGGACGAAAGAGGCTTGAACTATCTAAAGCAGTACGGCTATATCCCTTACGATAAAGGAAACGAAAGTGTTGCTAAAACAATGGAATATGCTATCGCAGACTGGACTATTGCTCAGGTAGCTCAAAAAATGGGAAAAACTGAAGATTACGAATATTTCTTGAAACGCAGTAAAGCATACACTCACTTTTTTGACAAGTCAACAGGCTTTATGAGAGGTCTTTCTTCTGATGGCAAATTCAGAACTCCATTCAATCCGTTCGAATCTGTTCATCGCGAAAACGACTATACAGAAGGAAATGCTTGGCAATATACATGGTTAGTCCCTCATGATGTACAAGGACTTGTAGACCTGTTTGGAAGCAAGGAAAAATTTGTACAGAAACTGGATTCTTTATTCATCGTAGAAGGATCGTTAGGGAAAGATGCTTCTCCTGACATCAGTGGATTGATCGGTCAATACGCTCACGGAAACGAACCGAGCCACCACGTAATCTATATGTATCCATACGTAGGTCAACCATGGAAAACAGCAGAAAGAGCTCGTGAAGTGATGTCTGTGATGTATCATGATCAGCCTGCAGGTCTTTCAGGAAATGAAGACGTAGGACAAATGTCGGCATGGTATGTATTGTCAGCTCTTGGATTCTATCAGGTTGAACCTGCCGGAGGAAAATATATATTCGGTAGTCCGATTGTAGACAAAGCAACTGTGAAGGTTAAAGATGGTAAGGTATTGAACATTGTAGCAAAAAACAACAGTGCTGCAAATAAGTACATCCAGAGTGTAACGCTTAACGGACAGCCTTACGACAAATATTATATCAACTTCAATGACATTATCAATGGCGGTACACTAGAGTTTACAATGGGCGACAAACCTTCCGAAACTTGGGGTACAACTGTAGATGTTATACAAGCAAGTGCGAAATAAGTAAATACGATAATTATTTATATGAGAAAAGCGAGAGTATAAACTTTCGCTTTTCTTTTTTTATATCTTTGTCTTTTAGCAAAATAGAATCTTAATAATTTAACCTGACTACTCTATGACTTCTGTGCCCACGGAAAAACCCAAACGTATAGCATCGATAGATATATACAGAGCTTTGACAATGTTTTTTATGATTTTTGTGAACGACCTGTGGAGTGTGAGTAATGTACCCCATTGGCTCGAACATGCGGCAGCTAATGAAGACATGCTCGGCTTTTCGGACATTGTTTTTCCTTCGTTTCTCTTTATTCTAGGAATGTCTATTCCTTTAGCTATTGAGATAAGGAAGAAGAAAGGTGATTCGAACAGTGGAATTTTGAAGCACATCATTATTCGTTCTATCGCTCTTTTGGTGATGGGTTTGTTTACCGTAAACCTTGAGTCGGGCGTAGCGGCGAGCATGGGCATCAGCAAACCTATATTTACATTGATCATGCTTCTGGCTTTTTTCCTTATCTGGAATGTATACCCAAAAACAGAGAATAGAACAAGGCAAAATTTATATTCCGGATCCAAAATTATAGGTATAGTCATTCTGGCCATATTAGCTTTTATATTTAGAGATGCTGATGGAGGGGTTTTTCAACCTCGTTGGTGGGGCATACTGGGACTTATCGGATGGACATATCTGCTATGTGCCATTTTGTATCTATTCCTAAACAAAAATAAAGGCTACCTCATTGTTGCCCTCTTTGCTTTTATACTACTATGCATTGGCGGGTCGAATCATTGGCTAGGTATTTTTGATGGAATTATCCCAGGCAATGGATGCTTTCATGCTTTTACGATGAGTGGGATGCTCATATCTCTGCTTTTCAATGAATCTGAACTAGGTATCGGCATAAAGAAAAAAATGCTAACATCGACCTTTATTGGTATTATATTCATTCTAGGCGGATTTGCAGCACACAACTTTTGGATTATCTCCAAAATACAAGCGACACCTACATGGCTATTCTTGTGCACAGGAATTTCTATCCTTTTGTATGTATTGATGTACTGGTTGACCGACATCGAGAACAAAGCATCTTGGTTTGGCATTATAAAACCGGCAGGGACAGCCACGCTTACCTGCTATCTGATCCCTTATTTTTTATATGCTATTTTCGTATTAACGTCATTTTCTCTTCCCGAATCGCTGACAACCTCTCCTATCGGATTAGTAAAATGTATCATTTTTGCATTTTTGACTATCGGGATTACAGCTCTATTGGGGAAAATACATATAAAACTAAAAATATAGGGATTTGTCGTATTTTTAGTAAGCAACTGGAAAATAGACCAATAAAAAACAACCTCTGAATAGCGCATCAAAATTTAGATACTTTTTCTAAAAAATGTATGGAAATTGTTTTGTAGAATAAAAAAATTAAATACCTTTGCATCGCATTTGAGAGAAAATGCAACCCCAACAAGGGCGTTTAGCTCAGCTGGTTCAGAGCATCTGCCTTACAAGCAGAGGGTCGGCGGTTCGAATCCGTCAACGCCCACAACAGAAAAAAGACTTACAAGAAATTGTAGGTCTTTTTTGCTTTTATACCCCTCTATTTCTCGATGGTTTTTTTCTCAGTTGAAAAGAAAAATGATATTCAATAAACAAGGCTCCATTTTTATCCTATTTTACTTTTAAGTAGCGGCAAATAGCAACTTGGTATAAAAAATAGAAGCATATGTATAATAGTTAGAATATCAATTATCATATATACTACTTTAGCATTCTACCGACAATCTTAACAGTATATTGTATTACATGAATAAGTTTTATTACACTATGTTGAAAGAAGCGATAAGTATTGATGCAAAATATATACAAGAATTACTTTCCTCTAACAAAGGCTTGACAATTGAAGAATTAGAAGAAATAACTGAATACAGAAATGACTATATATGCCTCGTTCTCGGGTGGCTGTCAAAAGAGGATATCATCAGCTATTGGGAAACAGATGAAGGGTTAGTTATAAAGCTAAACGACAACATATAATTACTGATCTTGATCTCAACACTATATTTATTTATTCAAGATTAAGGGTTCCCCCTGAATATATTGAAAAGAACTCTTTCTTATAGACCTCACCCAATGAGATTTCGTAGCCTCCAATAAATATACTGTGATGATCAAATGATTCTACATAATTTGTATTTACGATATATGATTTGCTTACACGCAAGAAAATATTCTGTGGCATTTTCTGATGAATATTCTTCAAATTCATAGCCGTAATAAGTTTTTGACTGGTCGTATATATAACAACATAATCTTTCAGACCTTCGATATACCTGATATCAGAAAATTTGATTCGATGAAACCTACGTTCTGACTTGATAATTAAAAAATCGTCCGTTCCTCCTTCTATTATACTTTTCTCAGTATCATCCGACAGTAGTTTCTTATAGGTTTCAGCCTTGTTTATGGCCTTTTCCAACCGCTCTTTAGCAATTGGTTTAAGAAGATAATCGATTGCATCCAGCTCATAGCTATCCAATGCATATTGAGAATATGCCGTTGTGAAAATGATCAAAGCTTTCTTTAGTAACTGAGCCGCAAATTCTAACCCTGTCACCATTGGCATCTCTATATCAAGGAAAATAAGGTCTACATCATTATCTTTCAAGAAAGCTAAAGCACTTGGAGCATTAGAGAACTTGCCTAATATTTCTACTTTGGATATTTCTTTTATCTGTGCTTGCAGCTCATCTCTTGCTAGAGGTTCGTCATCTACAATAATACAATTCATAGCGGAATTATCAATTTAACGTTATACTCTTTCTCTGAGACATCAATCTCCAGAGAATGATTTTCTCCATATAAAAGATCCAAACGCCTTTTTATATTCGCAAGTCCCAATCCATTATTTTTTCCTTTTGACGGAATATATTCAGGGTCTATCGAATTAATACAGGTAAAATACAGCTTATCTTTTTCTACGCTTATATTAATCCTAATGTAAGAATCGGTTCCTGCAATATTTACACTGTGCTTTACTGCATTCTCTACAAATGTGGTAAAAAGGTTCGGGGGAATAAATATACTTTTGTAGATCAGAGAATCTTCTTTACTCGGACTAATATCTACTGATAAGTTATCTCTCCTGAGTTTTTCCAAGTCGAGAAAGTTAGTAAGAAAAACAATCTCAGACTTAAGTAATATCTTTTCTTCATTATTCTCATACAGTTGGTATCGAAGAAACTCCGACAGTTTCATTATAACAATGACAGCTTTCTCCGGATCGGTACGCACCAAAGCTTTAATACCATTAAGCATATTAAAGAGGAAATGAGGGTTGATTTGATTACGTAATTCACTTAATTCCATTGTCAATGTAATATTATTCAGTTCCGTTATTTTTTCATTATCATGCACCCATCTTTGAAAGAGTTTTATCATTGTGGTCACCAATATAACAGCTCCGATTGTAATCGTACTTTGATACATATTTCCGTTGCCTGAGGTTTTATCATAATATACATTCTGTACTGGTTCGAAAATATGGTTTAAGAAATATCTCATCGTAAAGAGATCAATGACTACAAGTAAAAGCAGTAGAAATATATAAACGACATATTGGTTTTTGAAGAAGAGTCGGGGAACCAGAATATTCATATTGACATAAAATGTTATTATCATAACAATATATACAAAGAACAATCGGATATATCGGAAAACACCCGAATACTCAGAAAACTGGCCGGAACAAAATATAAGAATAAAAACGCCCAATAGGAGTACTATGTGCCGCAGTAATCGATATCGGTCATTAACCATCAATTGAAGAATCTTTGTGTTCTTTATTACAATCGGTTCGTATCCCATATATCCCCTCGAAATAAAATTTTAAACAAAGATAAAAGAATTACATCCCGTTTATTAAAATATTATACGAAACAACCTGAAAGACATACAAAATCCGAATTAGAAAGCAGATTAAAAAGACTTTAGTATAAAATGAAGCGGGTTTGGTATAAAATAAAAAAAAGGTTTCAGCATTATCTATTTCTTTGCCTCGTGATAATATTTAGTAAGCATTATACTCATCTTATTCAATAGTATATTTATGGAAGTGTCTAAAAGAATGGTCTTAGTCCTCGGCATTCTGATTTTCTCTATTCAATCTTTCTCTCAAAACAATGACAGTATACCTCCAATAGCAAAAGAAGGCTTAAATCCATCTCAGAGAGCTGCGGCTATTGCTGCTGCAAAATTCACAATAGCTCGTCCTTTAAACATCGAATTCACCCGATTGATGCCATATAACTTCACCTTGAAGGATGGGAACAATTCATACCCCGATAGCAAGGTCAAAGGACTATCTCAAGCAAAGATTAATGCCAATATCAACATTATACAGAAAAAGAATTGGCTTTTCGGAACTACTCTCGGATACAATTATATCTCGGTAAAGGCTGATATGACAGAGCCTTTTTCGCAAACGAGAAAGAATATAGATAATGATTTTCATTATTTCCATGCAGCAGCTAATCTAGCTTACATCTCAACTTTGTTCAAAAAAAGGACAGTTTTTACCTCCAGTATAATTGTTGATGGTAGCGAAAAGCATTTTGAACGACTAAGAGGGTTACTTACAGGAACAATGATAGTTAAAGCTAATGAACGGACAAAAATGAGTATTGGTTTTGCAATTCCTATCGATCCACTGTCTGAGGTACCTTTCATTCCTACTTTCTCATATGAACATAAACTCAGAAACGGGCTTATAGTGGATATTATCCTTCCCAAAAACGTGTATCTGAGAAAACATGTCTTTAGTAATGGCAGACTTTCACTAGGTGCAGAAATGGACGGTGCAACCTTTTATCTTTATAATATAGACGGTACAGACCAAAAGTACCAGTACAGGCAATTGGATATCAATTCGGGATTAGTTTATGAACACCTTATTGCAAACTCATTTCTGGTCACAGGCAAAACAGGAGTACGATTCACTCCGTCAGGCAGACTATTCAGAAAGCAGGATTCATATAGTGACCCTGTCTTGAAAGTGAGTGCTGATGGAGCATTTTATGTTTATATTGGGATATCATTTAGTCCGTCTTCGCTTATTGGTAAGAAAAAATAATATTCAATTAGCTTAATTTAAATTAGCTGATCAGTCCTAATGCAGATGCATACTTAACAGCCTCCATAGAATTATTTACATCTAACTTCTCTAATATTCTTTGTCGATGCGTATTAACGGTGTGGACACTAATAAACAACTGTTCTGAAATTTCCTTGCTCAGTAAGCCTTCTTTTATTAACTGTAGAACAGCTATCTCTCTAGTGGTAAGATCCGATACTTTTGGGGATAATAGGTTTTCAATAGGGAAAAACGTATTTTCTTTTACATTTAAGATATGGCCTCTCACCGTTTTAAAAGAGCTCTGGTCTGGAGATAAATCCAAAACACTTAACGATAACCATGCATTTCCCGACTTATCTTTTTCCAATAAGGTGTATTGTTCCACCACTCTCACATACTGACCGATAGCATTGCAAATACGAAACTCCGTGATCATTTTATAATCCTGTAAGTTTTCTTTATTCGCATGTAAAAATTTGAGCGCTGCAATACCGTTTCTTGTTAAAGAACGTAAATCGTCAGGATGCACACGTTCATCTATACCTTCTTTACAATCGCCAAATATTCCTCCAAAATTGAACGATGTATATACATGCTTCCTCTTATACATATCAAAAACCGTTATCCCGCTATTCGACACTCTAGCCAAATGAGAGAGCATTTGCTTATGATATTCGAGTAGAGAGTAATCAAGATCAGCTTCATTAAAACTCTGCAATGATAAAAGTCGTGCATGTTCCTTCTGTAAATCTTCCATACGGGCAATATAATGATAAATCAGTATTGATCTCCTAAGGGACAGTTTCTTCCTTTGTACAAAACAAAAGTAGGTAAAATCATGAACAAAACGTTATTATTTCTTTTATTAAACGTCCTGTCGTTAGGTATATTATATGCACAATCATCTCAGAATATACGAGGTATGGTATATGACAAAGAATCGAATAACCCTATTGAATATGCAACTGTAGCTGTACTAAATAGCAAAATCCCCTTAGGTGTAAGTACAGATAGCTTAGGACAATTTAAAATACAAAATGTTCCGATAGGGCGTTATGATATTCAGGTAACATTAATCGGCTATAATCCTATTATAATAAAAGAGCAACTACTGTCTTCGTCTAAAGAATTGTATCTGGAAATTGCAATGGTTGAAAACTTGAAACAACTTGATGAGATTGTTGTCACTCCTCAGATAAATAAGTCACAACCCTTAAATAATATGGCATTAGGCAGTGCCCGTATGTTGAGCGTAGAAGAAGCAAGCCGGTATGCAAGAGGGTTCGATGATCCCGCAAGATTAGCAACATCTTTTGCCGGTGTAACGAGTAGTGTAGGGAATAATGGTATTGTTGTCAGAGGAAATGCACCTAAATTTCTACAATGGAGAATGGAAGATGTTGAAATCCCCAATCCGAACCACTTTGCAGAAGTAACTACTTTCGGAGGTGGAGGGCTATCGGCATTAAGCAGTTTTGTGCTAGGTAATTCTGATTTTATGACAGGAGCATTCCCTGCTGAATATTCAAATGCTTTATCAGGGGTATTGGATATGAATTTACGGACAGGAAACAATCAGAAACGGGAAAATACAGTACAACTCGGTTTAGTAGGAATAGATATTGCTTCCGAAGGTCCATTCAAAAAAGGGAGCAATTCTTCTTATATATTCAATTACCGGTATTCAACACTAGGACTGCTCTCTTCTATGCTACCCGAAGATGCAGAGAATACAAAGTATCAGGACTTGTCTTTTAAACTTAATTTTCCAACAAAAAAAGCTGGTATATTTTCTATCTGGGGAGTGGGCTTGATTGATCGCTCGGGGCAAAAGGCAGAAACCGACCCTAGTAAATGGGAATATATTCAGGATAAAGAAGATCAGGATGTGAAACAATATATGGGAGTTTTTGGTCTGAATCACAAACTAAGAGTGTGGAACAATGCAACCCTTAAAACAACTTTGGCTACTACTGTTAGCGGTCTTGATATGCATACTGAAAGGATGAATGCTAATGTAAAACCTATTCCACAAAACTTAATCAAATCTACTAATTGGAATTTTGTATTCGCTTCATCGCTAAATAAGAAATATAGTAGGATACATACCAATAAAACAGGCCTAAGGGTTACAGGGCTTAAATATAATCTGTTATTAGAAGAAGCCACACATCAACAGCCAATGAATACCATAACCAATGAATCAGGTTTCAGTTCTTTACTATCAGCATATACTAATTCATCTTTACAATTTTCGGACAAATGGACACTTAATCTTGGTATCAATACGCAATTATTCACACTCAATAATAATTATACAATAGAACCTAGAGCAGCATTATCATGGAAATTTAGACCAAATCAATCTTTAGCTCTTTCTTATGGACTACATAGCAGATTAGAAATGTTGAATTACTACTTTACTAAATCGAAAGAGGGAGAACTCATTAACAAGAATATGGATTTTACAAAAGCTCATCATATAGTCCTGTCTTATGATCTTAATATTGGAAATGATTATCATCTAAAAATCGAACCTTATTTTCAACAACTATACAGTGTTCCTATTATAAGCGATAGTACATTTTCGTTTATAAATCTTCAAAATGACTGGTTCATAACCGATAAGCTTTCGAATAAGGGAAAAGGAGTGAATTATGGTATTGATATAACCTTTGAACGGTATATGTCAGAAGGTTATTACTATATGCTCACCGGATCTCTCTTCGATTCTCGTTACAAAGTAGGAGATAATAAATGGAGAAACACAAGATACAACAGAAAATTTGTATTCAACGTATTAGCAGGAAAAGAGTGGATGGTAGGACGCAGTAAACAAAATATGTTCAATGCTAATATTCGATTATCTTATCAAGGAGGAGACAGATACTCACCTGTCAATCTGGATGCATCTCAGAAAGAGGAAGATGCTATTTATGATGAGAGTAAAGCCTTCTCGAAACAGTTATCCCCGGCATTTCTGTTACACTTTAATGTAAGCTACAAAATTAACAAAAAGAGTTTATCTCATGAGTTTGCCATTAAAGTGCTAAATGCAACTAGTTGCAAAGACTACCAAGGTCATCGCTACAACTTTAAGACACATTTGGTAGATCCCGAAAGAGAAGCTATTATTATCCCAAACATTAGTTATAAGATTGAATTTTAGGCTATTCCTTTCATTGAGCATAGTTTGTTTTATTGAGCGATGTAGAATTGTTAAATAAAACAAACTATGTAGATTATACCAGAAACTCCGAAATAGCTTCCTCACATATCAGCCTTAATGGGTGCATAATGTAAGAGCAACACAAATCGTTCTGCGATCTATTTCTGAAAGTGCTGCTAACTAAAAGCTATCAGTTAGACCATCAAGTACTTTTATTGACAGAATATAATTATTTCATTAATTAATGTATTTACATCTTCAAATATTTCTTCCGGAAGCATTTCTTCTGCAATTTGATATTTTTTTATATTGAAATGGTTACATATATTTTCAATAATAGGCTTTCCCTCTTCGAATAGAGGTGCAATTGATGGAATTTTTTCTGATTGCAAGTAGTCTCCGTGAACAATACAACTGTGATTATCTATTAAAAACTGTCTGACACTTTCTTCACTGCACTTTGCTTTTCTTGCTATAGCAGATGGAGATAGCAGATAATTTTCCATTTCCCAACGTCTCCATCTTCGATATCTAAATTCATTATCTCCTTCAACTAAATCAGATGAATAAGTTCTATCCATCAAGCTTTGATGAGTATTCTCATAGAGTTCATTATCTCTATCTTCAAGACTAATACACTTTAACCCATTAATTTCATCTTTTAAGTGAAGAAAAAGTTGTTTCCTTTCTCTATGATTATTGGCGAAAGCCCATATGACTAGGTTATTAGGCCATGGCCTCGTTTTTTCGCACATTTTTTTCAATATATTGGCATCACTCTCATTTTCAACAAATAAAATTCTTCTATATCGTTGAACTAGATCTATTTTAGGAAAATATTCTGTTCCTAAACCTGATAATACCTTTACCTTATCAGATTCTTGTTTTAAATACCTAATATTATTGTTATCCACTGATAAAACTATCTCTGGAGAAACAGATTTTATTACTTCACATGAATGTGTTGCTATTAATACTTGTTTATTTAATTTTTGAGATATCTCTTGAAGTTTTTTTATAAGTTCTGTTTGTAAAGAATTATGTAAGTGGGCATCTGGCTCATCTAAAAGCAATATATCGACGTTAGGATTTATAGCGAAAGTATAAACACTTAACCATTGGAGAAACCCACTGCCTTCTACCATTATATCTCTTTTTGAATATGCTGAAAAAGGAGAGAATCGATTGTTTATAAATTCGCCTTTAACAAAGTCAACTTTAATATTTGTGTGAAAATCAGGATTGAAGAATTTAGGATATAAAACTCCTTTAAAAATTGAGAAAAGAACTTTGTTAAGTATTTCAAAGGAATCATCTTCTCTTAGCTCAGCCAATCCTGCTTTAGGTATCCTTGCTCTATTTTCCTTTTTCTCAGCTCTTATTTTTATATTTTGGTGATAAAGATCCATTATAGTATTCCGTAAAACAGAACCGGCGAGACCTTGACCTATTAACTTATTCCTATAAGCGGGAGAATACCATTGCTCTTTATCTGTTATACCAGCAAATGGAGGTAAATACGCAATTTTAGGGACAAAATCTCCTTCTTGAATATTTGATTCTAAATTTTTAATATATAATCTTTCTTGTGTTAATGCTAAACCTATTTTTAGAAACCTTTCGGGTCCATCTGGGATATCCCAGTAACATTTTATTGATAAACTATATCCACCTGTTGGTTTTAAATTAGTCCATAAATATTTTAAAGAAGGGATATTTATAGGAGTAAAATCATCTATACTTATACCGTAACCATCCCCACGGAACCCGGCGAGTATAGCTCTTGAATTTTTTTCATAGATCAAAACCGTTTTGCAATATTCCCAAATTGCCAAGGCATGTAGTATTGTTGATTTACCAGAATTATTTCCTCCAACAAGTAACGAGAGTCTGGACGGTATTAAATCTATATTTTTCAGATTGTACCGCTTAAATTTTTGAAGTTCTATTTTTTTTATCATACTAAGTATCAGATTTAAATATCTAGTAACAAATATACTGAAATAGGCCACACACTTAACCAATTTTGTTAAAATATTCCTGGAATTAAACCACATATACTTATCTAAAAATGAAAATAAGCCTTTATATTTACGTGCTTCATTTTTCAAAGGTCTCGTCAAACTCATAACTTCCAAATATGAGCCATTCAAATAATTGAAATCATATTGAAAAATAAAACTGTTTTCACTTACTTAACATCAGCTGACGATGATATGCTTTTCGAAATTATATTTTTTAAGTGATAAGTCCTGATTAATTAGTCCTATAAAATTCACTTTCAAAATCAAGTGAAAGAAGGGAAATAAAACCGTAACTCTTTTTTGTTTTCACATATACCTATTTCGATGAGAAACATTGTCTAAAATTATACAAAAGCTTAACTTTACAACAAATTCACAACAACAGTTCTATAAATGTGCTTCACTCTGCATTCACATTATGAATTATCTATCGGAAAAAATCAGAAAAGCCTGTTGTGTATTTACACCCTTAAAAATATATCAGGAGTCGGTTTTATCAGTATCAATTATCGTATCGTTGATGTATAATTTAAATTCTAACCTTGTTTAGCCATATGAGAAACAGATTGAGTTTTCCCTCTCTATTTCTATTCTTTGTATTAACCTTTTTTCAAACTCTTTCTGCTCAAATGCAAAAGATGGATAGCCTTGAAAATGTATTGAAGCTACACTCTTCAAATAATCGGGAGAGGGTGGATATAATGAATGAAATAGGTTACATTATATATTCGAAAGATACCCAAAAAGCTATGAAATACGCCTCTCAATCAGCCCGGCTGTCCGATCAGTTAAATTACGCCAAAGGGAAAGCTGTCAGCCTGTGGGTAAAGGGATTGGCTTATATCAAAAACGATAAACAGTCCTCACTCAATTATTTTCGACAAAGCCTCGTGATGGCAGAAGTCATCAAAGAACAAACGGTAATATGCAATTGTCTGATTGCAATAGGAAACGTATACAAAGAACTTGGTGACATACCCAAAAGTGATAAATCATACGAACGTGCTCTTAAAATAGCGAATGAAATAAATGATAAGAGCCTTTTACTGAAATGTCTCGTAAATGTAGCACGAAGCCATAGTACAAAAGGAGAATATACAAAAGCTATCGAAATACTCGAAAGAGCCATTCTCTTGGGCGAAGAACTAAAGGATTATCCCGTTCTGTCAAAAGCACTAAACAATTTGGCGTGGATTTATGGTACTCAAGGTAATTATACAGTAGCACTCGAATGCCATTTGAAGGCTTTGAAGATTAACGAGCAACTCCATGATAAGTCGGCAATGGTAGCGAATTATGTTAACATTGCCGGAATACAATCCGACCAGAGAGAGTATAAAGACGCCCTCAATTATCTTCAAAAAGCATTAAAGATTTCCGAAGAAATAAAAGATAATTTTAAGATATCCTCGTGTTTGGCTAACATAGGTCATATATATATGAACATGAACGATCCTCGTGCATTGGAATACTACGAAAAATCTTTAAGAATTGGAAAGAATAGCCAACTAAGCCTGACTATTAACATTTTAGTCAACATGGGTACTATATATACCCGAGAGAAAGAATTTCCTAAAGCGCTTGATCATCTCAATGAAGCATTTCTTCTTGCCGAAAAAATAGATTTAAAGCGAGCAAAAGCAGAGATATGGGTAAAAATGGGATTGATCTATATTCAAGAAAAACGTTATGCCGAAGCATTAGATTATTCCCAAAAGGGATTGAAGATAGCCAATGAATTGAAATTACTGAGTCTTCAAAAAGAGATTTATGGACAACTATCGGAGATTTACGCCGCAACAAATAATTATCAGGCAGCATATCAGAATCATATGCTATACAAATTATATAACGATAGTATATTCAACGAAAATAATATAAAGAAACTTGCAGACTTAGAGAGCGCTTATAAATACGATAAAGCAAAACAAGTCTACGAAATAGAAGCCCAGAATAAAGGATTAAAAATAAAAAGCCAACGGGCTGTCATTCTCTTCCTGATTGTAGCCTTCGTTCTTTTATTGTTACTCGTTATAATGACTACCCGTTCGTATAGACTGAAAAAGCAGCTTCTTCGCTTGGAGCTGGAAGAAATCAATACCGAACTGGAGAAAAATCAAAAGGAGATGACCTCAGCAACGCTTAAACTGGTACAAACAGCCGAACGAGATGTTCGCAGCATAAAGATGCTGGAGAATATTGAGAAGAACACAACCCCGGAAGTAAGAGACGATATAAAATCTTTAATTTTCGATTATAGATCACAGACATATAACTCCAACTGGGAGGAGTTTGAAATTTTATTTCAAAAGGTGCATCCATCGTTTTATAAAAATCTTAATGATCATTTTCCTATGCTGACTCAGAATGAACGTAAGCTATGCGTATTTCTTAAACTGAATATGACCAACAAACAAATAGCCCAAATAACATTCCAATCGGAGGAAGCACTCAAAAAAGCACGGCAGCGTTTACGAAAGAAACTCGAGATTGAACGAGATACGAATCTAGTGTCATTTATTCAAAACATATAAATTAATTCGACAAAGAGTAGGATTAAAAAACGTAAGAACGGGGTTATCCAGACATTGGGTAACCCTGTTCTTTTATTAAAAACGTATTATTAGATAGAGCATTCTTATTCATCCACCCCTCTTCACCTTTTTTCACATACAGATGTTAATCAGATACATACAGCGATTATACAATAATATTTTTAATTGTCCCCTTTTTGTCCCACTCCCTTTTTTAGATCCACTACATGATTATACTCTAATTTAGTGCTAGCAATTATTTATCCCAGGAACATCCCTATTCTTTATATATACGAAGATAAATGAATAGTATATCATGATAAAAAAACAAACAGAAAGAAACGATCAACCCGATGATCTAGCCTCTTTAGTGCCGACAGTAATTTGTGAAAGCTTTACTCTTCGAGGTAATATCAAGCAAACTCGAGCGATTCGTATCGAAGGCACTATAATTGGAAACATTGAGCAAGCAGAAACGGTAGTGATAGGAATGACAGGGACAATAAGAGGACATGTGAATACAAAAAAACTCATTGTCTTTGGGCATATCGAAGGAGACATATCAGCTTCCGAATCTGTACTAATAAAGTGTTCGGGGCAAATAATGGGGAGCATCAACACAGAAAATCTGAGTATGGACGAGGGTGCTATATATGAAGGCGAAATAATAATGAAGCCATCCTCACTATAAGAGATATATAAAACATATAATGCTATTATTTTAATTGTTAAACACTTTTTTGAAAAAACCTATGTATGAAATTCAATCCTTTCCGAGTTTAATTGAGATCAACAACACAGTTCTATCCCAAACCTCTAAAGATTTGCTTCATGGACTGAAGATTCAGCACAATGACAAATGGTATATCTGTGGTGATCTAGCCTTGAACGAAGGACAGTTACCTCATAAGCTGATAAACTCCTCTCCTGATGATATCGATTATCAGCTTCTTGCCAAAGCATCAATCCTGCTAGCCCAGGACAAGATAGAACAACCGCTAACAATTACAACAGGCTTCCCCTACTCAACCTATTATATTTATAGAGATAAAGCCGTTGAATTCTTCAAAAAAACCCACCTACTCGACTATGATGCATCAACCCACAATGCAGGGAATAAAAAGAAAGTTGTGCTGGATGTGCAAAGAGTTGAAGTCATTCCCGAAATTGTAGGATGCACAATTGCAATACGCAAAGGAGAGCCTAATATTTCGGGAAGTTTTTTTGTATTTAGTTGCGGCTTTGGCACTTTCGAGTCTATATTAAGCACCGATTCGGGAATCGTAGAACAGGCAATGGTAAGTACACACGGAATCCGTTATGCTGTAAATCTGATGATCAACGAACTGAGGAGTAAATATTATCTCGAGTTGAGAAATGTAAACCAGCTGGACGATGCTTTTCAGCGAGGATATATCTTTTTAAATCGCCAGAATGTTGATTTAAGAGAAATTCGTAAAAATGTTATCCAAACATACTATCAAGAAGTCATATCGCCCAATCTACGCAACATTATCAATGACTCCAACCTTGTGAAAACGAATCGGATATACTTATGTGGGGGTGCGATGTATTATCAGGAGTTAGTAGACTGTTTTATTGCAGAATTTGGACATTTCACCGAGATAACGGTATTGGATAATCCGGAAACACTCGCAAGCAAAGGATATGCTCTCAACTCTTTACGCCTCAGTGGGAGAAAAAGTTCGGCTCTTGGGATTGATATAGGCAATGCAACTACTGTAGTAACAAATTTCACAGGTGAATAGTATAAATAGGGTATAAAAAATGTTTTTCATCAAACGAAAAAAAGCCAAACCTATAGAAAAAGAAACAGCAGAAGAAATAGCTGTATCAAATCAAGACAAAGTTGTTTTAGGTGGATTTTGCTTTACAGGAATGCAAAAAGGAAACTTTTTTATAAAAGATAGGGCTATAGTGGATTCTACTGCGACTATTGATGGAAGCATAACGGCTACCGATTGCACAATCGGTGGTTTAGTTAAAGGGAATGTGTTTTGCACGAACACCATACAAATTAGTAATTCGGCTGTTATAGAAGGCTCAATTATGGCAAAAAAGGCTATTATGGAAACAGGATGCAGAATTAATGGGTCAGTATCATTTGCTCCAAAAGTAGAAGTTTCAATGTTAGCTACAAAACTTGTAGAGGCTGAAAAAATTATAGCAAACAAAAAGATTTCTCAAACCCGAGAACTTCTTACTGAAGAGACGAACATACCCCCAAAAAGCCCTCCTATACCTGAAACAATGCCAGTGGGTAAAGAACAGAAAAAAATAAATACACAAAAGCCTGAATCAACAATAGCTCAATCCGTAGATAATGGTAATAATTGGTGGTAAGTGAATTTTTTAGTAAACATTAGGCGAAAAACTTTGTTCCGGAGTGATCTTATATTAAATCATCACTTCCGGAACAGTTTTTTTATTTATAATTAAATATTTATATATCTTTGCAAGATGACTAAGATTTTACAGAAATCGGATTTGGTATTGTAAACAATCTGTCCTTTCAAAACAGATTGTCCTTTCGTTTACTCTCAAATAAACCTTTTTGAGAGGAATATTCATATTATTATAATTTAATTTTAACCTGCGTACATTAGTGCTACAGCATTGTCATGCTTGTATATGTGCGCTAATACAAATAACGAAATGAATAACGAAAATAAAACAATTCACGATTTCGATTTTAATTTAATCTGCGAGTTTTTCTCTAGCATGGAACGACAGGGTCCCGGTAGTACCGATGCAACACTCACAGCCCTTCGCTTTATTGATAACCTAACAGAAAAATCCCTTATTGCCGACATTGGCTGTGGTACAGGAGGGCAAACAATGACACTTGCCAAGCATATTGAGGGAAAGATTTCTGCACTGGATTTATTTCCCGACTTTATCAATATTCTGAATCGTAATGCAAAGCAGCTAGGCATGGAAGACAGAGTGAAAGGGATTGTAGGCTCAATGGATAATCTTCCTTTTCAGAATGAGGAGTTAGACCTGATTTGGTCAGAAGGAGCAATTTATAATATTGGCTTTGAACGAGGGTTGAACGAATGGCGTAAATATTTGAAAACAGGAGGGTACTTGGCTATCTCCGAGAGTTCATGGTTTACAGACGAACGCCCGGCAGAAATAAATGACTTCTGGATGAATTCATATCCTGAAATAGATACGATACCCAATCAGGTAGCCAAAATACACCGGGCAGGATATCTCCCTGTGGCTACATTTATTTTACCCGAAACGTGTTGGATAAAGTATTATTTTGCTCCTAAAGCTACTGCTGAAGATGTTTTCCTGAATAAATATGCAGGAAATAAAGCTGCTGAAGACCTGGTTACGTCTCAACGCTACGAAGCGGAATTGTACAGCAAGTATAAAGAATTCTATGGCTATACATTTTTCATCGCGAAAAAGGTAAAGCTATGATCGATCTGAATACTTATGGCTGGAGCGATAAATTAAGCCAGCTAAAACAAGAATCAATCCATAAAGCGTTGCCTCACGGACGGGTATCTATAGTCCATCGGACATGCTATGAGATTATCTCCGAAAATGGAATGTTCCAATGTGAACTGACCGGGAATATGATGTTCGGTAGATCAACTTACGATTTACCGAGTGTGGGCGATTGGGTAATTTTTCAGCCATTCGATGACCGGAAAGGGATTATAGTTGATATGCTTCCACGTGAACGGATTTTGTTTCGAAAGAAAAGTGGAACAGTATCTGATAAACAGGCCATTGCGTTGTACGTTGACAAAGCTTTTATTGTACAAAGTTTGGATGATAATTTCAATGTCCGTCGGGCTGAACGTTTTATGGCTCAGATAGTGGAAGGAAACATCAGCCCCATACTGGTACTCAACAAATCTGATTTGGAGTTTGAGAAAGAGAATATAAGCAACGCTATCAAGCACATTGCCGATCGGATACCTGTATTGTTTACAAGTATCCACCAGCCTCAAACGATTCTTCAGTTACGAGAGTTTATCGCAGAAGGAGAAACGGTTGTATTTGTCGGCTCTTCGGGTGTTGGGAAAAGTTCTCTGGTGAATGCACTTTGCGAAGAATCAATATTGCTAACCTCTGATATAAGTTCATCTACAGGAAAAGGACGGCATACATCAACACGTCGGGAAATGGTATTGATGAAGGGATCGGGAGTATTAATCGATACTCCGGGCGTTCGAGAATTTGGATTGGCTATTGAAAATCCGGACTCCCTTTCGGGAATGCTTGAAGTTTCTGACTACGAAGGATTGTGTCGTTTTAAAGACTGTGAGCATACAAACGAACCAGGCTGTGCTGTCTTAGAAGCAATAAATAATGGGACATTAGATCGTAAAGTTTATGAGAGCTATCTGAAACTAAGGAGAGAAGCTTGGCATTTTTCTACTTCGGAATATGAAAGACGCAAAAGAGATAAATCTTTTTCGAAACTAGTAGACGAAGTTAAGAAGCATAAAGAAAATCTCTAATATTCAATTTAAATAATGCAGGTATTTTACAATGCCTGCATTATTTTATTAAATATAAAAATTTAGAGATTAATCTCAATAGGATACACCCTTTATAGTTTCCAAAAAATCAGACTGGTTCTCATTGGTGTAATTTGTAAAGGTGCGGCTCTCGGATACCCGGTATATATACCGGATGTTGTAGTGGCACCAATACGAAACGAAATCTTGTCTCCTTTATTTCCACTAGCAGTAAGGGTTAGCGTAGTAGTCAACTGACTGGCTGTGGGATAGGCTGTCATATTTATCTCTGCTCCGTCTTCAAGAGTAACGTTCGAAGGTAAGTTATCGGCTGGCGCGAAATTATTGTCACCTTTAAGTGCCCACAAATACAACAATCCCCTATACCTGTTAGAAGCAGCATTGGCCGATTGATCCATGTATAATCTGAAGGAGAATACATAAGATCCGGTTTCGGGTAAAGTAATAAATGGTTCGTTTGTTTTGCCGGTAGCGGGGTCAGCCCAAAGTAGAACTCTCGAACGAGCAGGTCTCTCATGGGCTTTTGAATTTGTTTCGGGCTGTACACGATTACCCGACGCAACCCATAAATCTCTTCGCTCGATAACAGACGCAACTTCTTTTGTCTGTATTTCATTCCATTTATTATTGAAGAAGGTATATAAACCCGGTTCAAGTCCTATTCCCGGATTGTTGGTCGTATTATAAACTATCATTCCTGACACAGGATCGGGAACAGTAATATTGTCTGTAACACTTTCCAAAGCTATTCTGTTTGGTAGAAAAGCACTCTTAACTCCACCCAGTTGCAACTGTAGATTCGAATTATCGTCAGGAACAGCACCTATACCGACAGTCATACTACCTAAAGACGAATTGACTGACAAGTCATCCTTTTTTTGTGCTTCCTGTATTGTACCGCTTTGAGGATTGTTCGCTGCTCCATCGATATGTAATGCACCTTTAGGGTTTTGTGTTTTTATTCCGACCTGCCCATGAACATATAAAACACTTAAGCTGGCAATCAATAATATTATTATTTTCATTTTTTTCTGATTATTAAAATTTACTGTATCTTCCAATATACAAAAGTGGTTCGGTTTGCCTCATTTTTGTTAGTACTACCACGAAGATCCCAATTCAGTGCGCCATTCCGACGTCCTATCTTTATAATAATTTCATCATTTACTCTTAGATAGGGCGTGTACATTATTGGAAAGTAGGTATTGTTAGAACTGTTGCTGGAAGCTTTGCCTACAACCATATCTACCCTACTCAATAGCACTTCGTTATCAGCCACTTTCTTAAACAAGTACAAATAGTAATCATCAGCTACCTGTCCCGTATTATTGGTATTACTGGCAGTTTTCATACTTCCGTATAGCCTAAAAGAAAATATATATATTCCTGCATCATTTATAATAATGCTTTGATCGAGAGGAAACAGATTTGCCCCTGCTCCTGTAGTTGTGTTTGTAAGGGGGCTGGCTGATACATTAGTGGTCAACGCTCCGATTTTTGAAACAGTACTTGTCCCACTGTCTTCATAGTCGATAAGCCTTAGCCATTCATTATTCATATTCAGATAAGTACCCGGGCTGACATCATCTTCCTCCGCCCCTCCGGTATTTGTATTAAAAACGATCATTCCGTCATGCGGAGAGGGTACAGTATTATTATCCGATGCTGACTCCAAAGCAACTCGGTTAAGGAGTAAAGCTTTGTCCTGAGCATTCAATTCGAGCGATGCTTCCTTATTCAAAGGTTCGCCGCCTATTACAAGATTTGCTTCGTTATTTGCATTCAACTTGAATATCAGATCGTCTTTTAATTGACTACCGGTAGGGGTGGTCGAATTGTTCTTTTGTACATCTACATTAAGAATCCCAATCGGATTTGCAGTACCAATTCCAACCTGAGCCGTACATGTTCCTGCTAATAAAATAGCAAGGAATATAAATTGTATATACTTATTCATTTGCTTCTTTTTTAGATTTTGAAAAAAACAATTGAAGTTTCTCCCGGCTTTAAAGTCCATGAAGGAGTACCTTCATATGAAGCAATGCGTACCGAGATCCTTTCTCCCCGATGAGCATCAAATCCTAAAGTCAGCGGATATGTGACACCCCCGGTTCTACTTCCTTGCGAAAAGGCAGTGGGGTCTATTTCGGCTATATCTAAAACTTTATCTACACTCCCATCACTTTTTAGTGAGACGGCAGCAACATATATCGTCATTTTCTGAAAGGATGAAACAGAGGGTATATCTCCAGATAAGGTAAGCATCATAGCATAAGCTGCATCCGACATTACTTCTATATAATCGGTAGGGATAGATGCCCCTATAGCTACTAGATTTAAAGGGGCAAAACCGGCTGTCTCGTTGGCAGAGCTATATAGTTTTGTAGTTGGCAGAGTCAGCTCAGAATAAAGTGTATATACCTTCGTCTGCCTGTTGCTTGATTCTGTAAGACAATACATCCATTTATTTAGAGCACTATTGAAAACATATAAGCCCGGAATAACGTTATTGGGCACCTCTCCTCCTCTGGCGGTATTATAAACAACCATTCCGTCCACAGGGTTTTTAATAGGATTACCTGCTGCATTTCCCCGAGCATCAATAAGAGCTACTGAGTTAGGAATAAAAGCTTTATTATTGGCTCCTAAACTAACCGAAGCCGAAGGGTGTTCGACATCATTTATTGAAACCGAAAGTCCGTCACTACCATCACTACCTACCAAAACTCCTTTGTTGTCGGCAGGCAATGTAAGACTTTTTATATGCAGTGCGCCTTCGGGTGACACAGCATTGATACCAACCTGGGAATAAAGTGAATAAGCACTGAAAACGAAGACTAGTCCACAAAAAATTATTCTTTTCATTTCGAATCTATGTTAAGTTTTTATTCACTATTTAATAAAATATGATCCCGAGACTACAATTATGTCGTTGGTTGCAATTGTTCCCATATTCATAAAGGTTCCTACACTCTCCCTTACATTTTGGATATAAATATTTCCATCGAAATCAATTTCACACTCTGCTGTAGTTGATATATTTCTTGCAGGGAAGTTCACTAAACAATTTACATTCATGTCACTCTGACTCGTCACTGTTGTAGAAGCAAAGGGTTTATATGTATCTTTATCTGTTCCGCTTGGTATTTCAGCTATCTTCTGCGAATTATGAGTAGTATTCCAAACACTGATATTTGTTCCTACTCGTTTTAGTTTGACAATAAAGTTAACAGCTTTACCATAACTTCTAAATTCTTGGCTTATCACCGACCAGCCGCTAGTAGCCTGCCAAAGATTAGTGAGTACCACATCAGGTATTTCAATATCACCAGCTCCTGGCCCTACTCGTATCCACTGAGTTCCATCATTATAATAACACCCTTCGAAAACATCATCGTCTATGTCTTTTGTGTTATATACGAGCATTCCTTTAACATGCTCATTAAGTGGGCTCTTATTATTCAATGCGATCAGCTCAACACGAGGGAGTAATAGACCTTTTGTTGCTGTCCCATTACTATTTTCTTTCAAGTCCAGCAAAGCATCTTGATGCGGAGAAGCACTAGTACCTATTGTTACTTGTGATTGTGCTTCTTGGGGCACAAAAATTAGAATACCGATTAGTAACAAGACTCCTGAGAGTGTCCATCCATGTTGTTTCTGATTAAAGTTTGTTTGTTTCATGTAGTTTAACTGTTTTTTTTATTTATATAATATTTTGAATCTTCTCTACAAAATCTGAATGCTCCGCCCACATCTCAAACGGTGAAGAAAATAAGAGTAATACAATTAGCACATCTCTTCCTGATAGACTATTGAAGATTTGTCTTAGTAAACTATTGTATAATCATTATTTCACAAATAGATGGCTGTTGAAACAACTAAATGCAAATAAAAATAGGATCCTTGTTTACAATAGTTAAACCATAAACATTTAGACATAAGCGTAAAGATCTTCTAAAAGAGATTATTGTGTTAGATATTACGAACTCTAAAAAAATAGATTTATAGTTTGCTAAATAAGTAGAAAAAGTAATGTTGTAGGCATAAGTTATTGTTGATAGTTTTGTCTTTATTAATAGTTTGTCATTTGGGCGTAAAAATAGTACTTTTTATATAACAACATAAGAAATGCGCGCTTCTTTAACAAATATTATCTTTATCTATTAAATAAGAGCTATAGGAAACGATGTAAAAGTAAAAAAACAACAAGATCCTCAATATATAAGGTTAGTAAAAGTACAACCAAACTAACCGTTTAATATTACACTATAACTTCCCATTCCTCAACACCTCCTTCTATTATTTTAAACAAAGGATGTGGATTTAAATTAGCCAATGTTGGTAATTTATCGAATAACTCAGGGCTTCGTTTTTGAAGTTTTCTTCTCAGATGTTCAAATTCATATTCCAACTGTCCTTTCGTTACAGAGATTGGTAGTATATTTTCAATGAGACGGATCTTTTCCTTACTGTAATTATAGTTTCGTCTTACGGCCTCTTTATATATTTCAGTAAGAAAGGCGTCGATATAAAGATTGGGATCGGGGCTATTCTTAAAACGAATTAGCTGAGGATGATTCGTATAGCCTTTCGTATTTCCTAAAAGCACATTCTTAGCTAATAACCCTTCACGCCAGGAGGCATTAAGCCCTGCCGAATCAAGATACATCGGATGTAAAGACCATAGTCGCATATATTATTTTTCTAATAGTTTTTCGATCGTACCTGAGATTTTTGACGGATTGGTTATTGGAGCATAACGATCAACGATACTCCCTTCCCTATCAATCAAGAATTTCGTAAAATTCCATTTTATAGAATCGCCTAAGAATCCTTTACTATTTTCTTTCAGGTATTTATACAGAGGATCGGCATTCTCTCCATTTACGTCAATCTTTGCAAAGGTGGTAAATGTCGTTTTATACTTCATCTCACAAAACGAGGTAATCTCTTCATTTGTTCCCGGAGCCTGTTTCCCGAACTGATTGCAGGGAAAGTCCAATATTTCGAACCCCTGATCTTTATACTTAAGATATAACTCCTGTAAATCTTTATACTGAGGGGTGAAACCACATGCTGTAGCAGTGTTAACTATTAGCAGAACCTTCCCTTTATAATTGGATAAAGGAACATCATTACCTTTACTATCCTTTACGGTAAAATTGTATATACTCATATTTATTGCTTTTACCATATACAACAATCTCGACCGCTTTTAGATTAAATTATAACAAGTTTTAAAATATAATTATTTTAATAATCTTTCTCTTTCTTCCCACATATACAACAAAGCCGATTTCAAAGCTTGCTTAGAAGACTTCGGACTAAAACCGAGCTCTCTTCGGGATTTAGATATATCAAAATCCTGTACCAACCCATAAAACATATTGACTTCTTTGGTCGTCATAGCAGGTGGAAAATCCAGTGTTAATTGCCCCCTTTTGCCAGTCTAAATTGACCCTCTTTTCCAAAATACGTTTAACCCCTTACGCCAAAATAAAAATGTCCCCTGCTGGAATGTAACCCAACAGGGGATTTTTATGTAATTTAGATTTACCCTCCTGGTCGATGGGTTGAAACTAAAATTACAATGACAACAAAATTAGCAAACATTCTTCATTGCTATGCAATGGGGATGGGGATAAAAGGTATCAGCGCGACCTTTGAGCTATCCCGTAACACAGTGCGCAAGTATGTGCGTTTGTTTCAAGAGAGCGGTATACCGATGGATCAGCTTCAATCCATGCCGGCGAAGCGTCTTGAGGAGATGTTTGGAAGCAGCGGTGAGAGGGAACGTAACCCTTCAGTGCGCCAGCTGGAACTGGAGGCGTTATTGCCTGAGTATGCCGCAAGACTTACCCGCAAAGGAGTAACAGTAAAATCCTTGTATGAAGAGTACCGGCGAGAGCACCCCAACGGATTTCGTCATGCAAGTTTCGGTGCGTACATACAACGTTATCGGCTTGTATCACGTCCGGTGGGTCACGTTGAGCATTACGCCGCAGACCAGATGTATATTGACTTTGCTGGCGACCGTCTACAGGTTATTGATGAACAAACAGGCGAGGTCAGATCTGTAGAAGTTTTCGTAGCCATCCTTCCTTGTAGCCACTATACCTACTGTGAGGCAGTCTGGTCGCAGAAGAAAGAAGACCTTATAAAAGCATGTGAGAATGCGCTACACTTCTATGAAGGTGTGCCCATGGCAATCGTCCCTGACAATTTGAAGTCGGCGGTAACTCGGAGCAACCGCAATGAGCCGGTTATCAACGAAGACTTTGCCGCTTTTGCTGAACATTATGGTTGTAGCGTATATCCGGCACGTGTCAGACATCCAAAGGACAAAGCGCTTGTGGAGAATGCTGTAAAACTGATGTATAAGTCTGTTTATGTCGATCTTGAAGGTCTGATGTTCCATGATCTGGAATCACTCAATGCCCGCATTATCCAATCTCTAAGTCAGTTCAATGAGAGAAAACTTACCGGACGCAATCAGTCTCGCAGGCAGCTGTTTGAAGAGGTGGAAAGAGGCTATCTACGGTCTCTACCCTCTGTGAGGTATCAGATGAAGGAACGCAAATCTGTAACCGTAATGCGCAACAGCTATGTAACGCTCAAGAAGCATCATTACAGTGTGCCTAAGGAATACGTGGGCAAGCGTGTCGATATTGTTTACGATGCTGATACTCTTGATATCTTCTATGGACTGCGGCTGGTAACAACCCACCACCGAGATGACACACCCTATGGCTACACTCGGAAGAATGCTCACAATCTTCCCGGTCGCTGTGGTAGTTACGAAAAGGATCTGGACGAGATCTTTGAGCGAGCTGCTCAGATAGACAATATCGTCTTACTTTATCTCAAGGATGTGGCGTCGCAGAAGAAATATATACCTCAGGCGTTCCGCTCATGCAGAGGTATCCTTGCTTTGGAAAAGACCTTCGGACTAGACAGACTTGTGGCGGCATGCGCCTGTGCTTCATTGATGCGCGTTTACGGATATCAAGATGTTATCGGTATCCTGAACCGAGATGATGATGCAGACTTTCTGCCACAGGCTGATCAAGACTTGTACTCCAACTTATCCCTTCCGCATCACAAGAACATCCGTGGACGTGAATACTTCTCAAAATCAACAACAAAAACAAACAAAAACAATGGAAACAAATAATAAAACCGCACCCGTTACTCAGGAAAAAGACCAAAATGTCATCTCTCTGGATCTGATGAACCGTATGAAACTACATGGTATGGCTGCCGCCTTTAGGGAAAGCTTACAGTCCACCATTGCCGAGACGATGACTGCTGACGGCTTCCTTTCATTACTGTTGGCCCGTGAATGGGATTATAGATCGGATGCTTCTATACAACGCCTGATTCGTCAGGCAGGCTTTCGTTACAAGGCTTATCTTGAGAATATAGATTATACCATCAATCGAAGTCTCGACCGTAACCATATAGAACGACTCTCATCGCTTGACTTTATCCGTCAAGGAAAGAATCTGTTCATTACCGGTTCATCCGGAACAGGCAAAAGTTATATTGCTACAGCCATTGGGTATCAGTCGTGTAAGAACGGAATACGAACAAACTATGCCAACGCATCCAAACTAATGGGAGCGCTAAAAGTGGCTAAGACAAAGGGTATCTTCGAAGCCGAACTCAAGAAAATAGAACGATGTCAGTTACTTATCCTTGACGATCTCTTTCTTGTACCTCTTGATGCTAAAGAACGTTCAATGTTGCTTGATATCATCGAGGATCGTCATGAACGCAAATCTATCATTGTGACATCCCAATTACCAGTTGCCAACTGGTATGATGCCATAGGAGAACCAACTGTGGCTGATGCCATTCTTGACCGCATCGTCCACTCGGCGCATCAGATAGAACTTACCGGTGAGAGCGTAAGAAAAATGAAGGTAAACAAAAACAAGTAAAGCTAAAATAAAAATGACCCCGTCGACCAGGATATTTTAGGGGTAATAATAAAGTTTTTTCAGGGGTCAATTTAGACTTGGCAAAAGGGGTCAATCTGAACTGGATTTTCCAGCTGTATTCTGTGCACAATTCTTTTCTGTTTTTAGAAAGGTGTCAAACTTCTGAATGAAGGGTAGATCAATATCCTTTAGATTGATATCGGACATCTTATACTCTTTCTTTAGGAACTCTTTCAAATATCTAACTGTACCTTCAAAGCGGATAATTGTCTTTTGAGCATAGCCTTTACCTTGTAGTTGTTTGATCTCTTTATTATGCTCCTCAAAGACTTCTATCAGAGTTTTGTGTTTTTCTTCGACACCACAAAAGCGATTACAAATTTCTTTAGCCGTTATATCAATGTTATCGGCTTCGAGTTGCCTATGGATATTTTGAAGTTTAGCTCTCACCGTATCAATATACATATTGATTTCTGTGGAAACTTTATCCTTTGTTTTGAGTCTGCCCTTTATCTGATCCCAATTTTCAGCAGGGGCACTTCTTCTGATATACAATTCGCAGAACTGCTTGTCTACAGTGATTCGGAAGGCAATAGGGGCTTCTCCGTTTGCTTTGATCTTATTCTTTTTTACAAAGAACAAAATGTGGAAAGATTTTTGTTTCATTTTACTACTTTTTTTGTGGTTAAAATTACGTTTAAACCATCAAGTAGCTATGAGGTAAGTTGCTGACAAATAATGACTAATACTCAAAATCGTGGGCAATTTCTGTCTCTGATCTTTGACCACGATTTAGGCATGTATCTACTGTCGTAAATTGGGCTCTTTCCTAAAAGTTGTGGAGATATAATTTTTCCTAACTTTGTTTAATGGAAAGTGGCTATGAATTATTATTACCCGAAGGTTTGTTGGACTACTTTGAAGTAGTTGAAGTTGAGAC